>JANOMP010000405.1:0-12081 GCA_031420365.1 Cytophagaceae bacterium | reverse complement strand
GTAGCTTCGGCTGATAAATAAACTCTGGATTGTCGCTCATTTAACATGGGCAGGACGGTGTCTATGCGCAATTTAATAACCTCATTAGTTTCCATTGTTTTTTTTCTCAAAGGTAACTAATTTATTTTAAATATTGAGTATTTTATTTATTGACAAATCCTAAGGCTTAATAAATCAATATTAAAACTAAAATATTGTATAAAGCATGCATACCTAGGCCAAAGTAAAATCCGTATTTAAGTCTTATGTAACTAAGAACAATTGATGCGTTAAATATAGGTAGTAAAAATAATGAATTTAGAATAGTATTATTAGTAAGAAATCGAAAATTATATTTGTGAAGAAAGGTAAAAACTAAAGAAAAAATAATTGTCGCAACTATTTTATTCTTAAAAAATTTAAGTGGATATCGAAAAAAAAATTCTTCAATAAGTGGTGATAAAATTACTGCAGAGAAAATAAAAAAAAAATCATTCGTTGGCGATGGTTTTAAGTAAAACAGTTTATCTAAATCAAAAAATGATAAGATGTAAATAAATAAATATTCGCCAAAAATAAATATGTAAGACAACCAAAACGGGATGATACAAAACAAAATTCTTTTAAAGTCTTTCTTCATAATAAAAATTGAATAAATAAAAAAAGAGAATTGACTTCCTGAAAGTCAGAATAATATAAAAAGCTCAATTCCAAGAAAGCTTTAAATAAAAATTCGAATTCAAGAAAATCAAATTCTCTGTGATTAAAAATAGAATTAATTTCAAAAAGTTAAATCAATAGAAGGTTCTTGGGTGTGAGGAATAAATATCGCCCCTTATTATTGTATTAGCATAACCATGATCTGGGCAAAAAACATCATGCAATAGCCCCCCGATTTGACTCATTAACCCACCCCCCTCTATATAAAGGATTTCATACTTGTTTAATTCTTCAAATTTTAAATTTTCCAACTTGTTTTCTTTTTCCATTATAATATGTATTTGAAAGTGTTAAAAATAAACAATTTATTTGTTGTCTTCTTTGTATGAATTTATACTCTTAATAAAAATTCTTGATAACTTTAAAACTTACCATGTGGTATTTGCTTTCTTATGTGCATCACACCAACCCTCACCAATTTCAATGCATGCTTCAATAAGTGCGAATATTCCAATTCTACTTCCGAGTAAACAAATACCCCCATCAGCAGATTCAATTTCTTCGTCTGAAATTGCTTCAACCCAATACCCATCCAATACCATTTCATTTTTCATAAATAAAAAGTTTTAAAGTTTAATAAATATACTCCAAACTCAGTTGGTGGCCACACTTGTGTTTGTTGTTTCAAAATTGAGTATTTAAAATAGAATAGCAAAATTTTTTCTTGGGTAAATTATGCGTATCATGCATAATTTATGCAATCGGTCATATGTCTTCCAAAATCCCTTCAAACTGCTTTACCCAAAGCTCAAAATATTTGCCTTTTTGTTCAAATAGCTGTTTGTGGTTGCCTGATTGTAAAAGCTTTCCGTTTTCTAATACTAGAATTTGGTCAGCAAATCTAAGGGTGCTTAACCTATGTGCTATTATGATTATGGTTTTACCATTTTGACGCAAAAGTTTAATGGTGTTTTGAACGTATTGTTCTGAAATGGTATCTAATGCAGAAGTGGCCTCGTCTAGAATTAAAATCTCAGGATTTCGATACAATGCCCTTGCTATGGCTAATCTTTGCCTCTGTCCACCAGAAAGTGTTGCTCCGTTTTCGCCTATTGATGTTTCAAAACCTTTGGGTAGTTTTTCCACAAATTCTATTATGCCCAATATTTGACATATTCCCAAAATCCTTTGCATATCGGGCTCAAAATCTCCAATGGCAATGTTGTCAATTATGTTACCACTAAACAAATCGATTTGCTGTGGCACTACACTTACTACCTGTCTTAGACTTTGGTTATCTATATGCTTGATGTCAAAATTTCCAATTTTTATTTGTCCACTTGTTAATGGGTACAGATTTTGTAAAAGTGACATCATCGTCGATTTTCCTGAGCCGCTTTCACCTACCAAAGCCGTTATTTCTCCCTTTTTCATTAAAAGCGACAAATTGTCGAAAACTTGCACTCGCGTTCCATATCTGAAAGACACCTCAGAGAAACTTATATCTCCAATCATTTCAGGTTTCAAAATAATTTTGTTCTCTGTTTCTTCTCGTTCCAAGTCCATAATTTCAAATAATCTATCTGCTGCTATCAAAGCATCTTGTATGGTTTTGTTAGAGCCTATTAAACTTTGAGCTGGGCCAGTAAAATATCCTATCAAACTATAAAATGACAAGAGTTCGCCTGGGGTAATTTCGTTTCCAATAACTAAATAGGTACCTGCCCAAAGCAAAATAATTGTAAACAAACGGGAAATAAAATCGCTTGCTGTGCCAATATAAATACTACTTGTCGAAGATTTAAAAATAGTTTGAAGCAGTCTAACAAAGTTGTTCTCGGTTTTGAGATTGGAATAGCTTTCTAATCCAAAGCGTTTGATAGTAGTGGCGGCATTAAGAGATTCTACCAATTGAGATTCTAAATCGGCCGAATTTTCCATTAGTTTTCTTTGCAGTTTTTTGTTGATGCGATTGGTTATGAAAAATATCAACAAATAAAATGGGATGATGACCAAAACCATCAAAGCCAACTTCCAATTGTAGGTAAACATTAGGGCAAACGAAAAAAACACAATAAACACATTGACCACCAAGCCAATAACCACATCATTGATAAATACTCGGATTTTTACGGCGTCGTTAACTCTAGAAATGATTTCCCCCACCCGCATAGTATCAAAAAACTGCTGGGGTAATCTTAATAGATGTTTGTAATAGCCTAAAATGAGCTGTGCATCTATCTGTTGGCCTGTTTTTAATGCAAATATGTTTTTAGCAGTACCTATAAAAACTTGAAGTATCAAGATGATAATCATGACCACGCTTAGCAAATTCAGCAGATTTCTGTTTTGACCTACTATGACATGATCGGTGATTTTTTGAATGTATATAGAAGTGGACAAACCTAAAATTGTATAGATTGCTGCACCCACAAAAGCCTGCATCATAACTGTCGAATGTGGCCTTAGTAAATTCCAAAATCTATTCAAAACCGAAGTTTTCTCATTTCCCGCCTTAAACTCATTAACAGGCAAAAGCAATATCAACACACCCGACCATTCTTTTTGAAATTCCTCCCGCGTTTTTTTGTGCATTTTGCCATCCCCTGGATCCATTATTGTGATGTGGGTAGCTGTCACATGATAGATTACCACATAATGGTGCAGTTCAGTTGGCTGACCATTTAAGACGGCCATGTCCATTTCACGATTTATGATGATATGAGCAATGGCTGGCTTGGGTATTTTGTCTAAGCTTTCGGGCACACCACGAACTCCTTTTGCTTGAAATTCAAGCTTCTGGGCGGCTTCAATCATGCCCAAAACATTGGTGCCTTTTTTGTCAGTACCCGCAAACTGCCTAATACGAGCTATAGGTATTTTAAGCTTATAATGGCCCGCTACAGATGCCAAACAAGCCGCCCCACAATCTCTGAAGTCGTGTTGTTTTACTTTCATTGCCAAGTACCTGTTCTGTAAAATTCTAATTGTTTCATTAAAACAAAGTATTGATACTTAAGGATATTTATTTGCAACTTCGCCTGCTCCAAATCCCTTTTACTCTGTAAATATTCCGAAAACTCTACTCTTCCTTCTTCAAAACCATTCTGATTGATTTTTCCTAAGGTTTCTAATGAGGCGATTCTCTCCTTTAGTATTTTTTCTCTATTTACTATTGCCTCTAGCCGAGTATAAGACTCTTCAATGATTCCTCTTATTTCTAATTTCTTGGCTTCCAATTGTATATTAATACCTTTAAGCTCTATTTGTTTTTTCTGGTTTTTTAAATCATAATTTGAAGCATTAAAAAGTGGAATACGGACTGAAAATCCCACATTCATATTAAGGTTATCACCAAACTGTTTGGGGTAATTTATTTTTACAAGTTCTTTGTTTTCTATACGCCTAGCCGCACTCGAATACGTTGTGCCTATATTACTAAAGGCTATGAAGGTAGGCCATTTTTGAGCCAATAGTATTTCTGATTCTTTGGTCTTTATGATTTTCTGGTATTTTAGATTTTCAAATTCTGGAAGATTAGAAATGGCATCTTCAAGAATTATTTCCATAGGAGTATTTAACGATTTTACATCGAGTAAAACACCTCTATTTGTTAATTCTAAATTGATTTTTGAGGGTAATCCTATAAGTCTCAGGAGGCTCAGCTTTGCCAAAGAAGTGTTTGCCACTGCTTGTACTTGATCGGTTTTCAAACGTAGAAACTCTGCCTCCAACGTCACTAATAAAGAGTATCTTATGCGATCGGCTGCGTATAATTTCTTTAAGTAATTTAAGTTTTCTTCTGCATTATGTATCAATGACTGCGTAGTCTTCACTTGTTCCTCCGCAAGCAATACTTCGAAAAACGCCACCAATATTCGGTATTTTATGTCGTTTTCGATAGCTTTTAAATCCTGGCCAATGGCTTTTAAATAAAGCTGATTAACGGCAATTTGGTTTTTATTTTGATAAAAATCAAAAAGGGTGTAGTTTGCCGATAGTCCATAATTATTACCTACAATGCTTTGTGTTAAAAACGAATTGGTGTAGGGATCAATACTACGCCCAATGTTTAAGCTATTATTATATTGGCCTGAAATATTAGGTAAAAGCTGCTTTTTGCTAAGTGCCAGATCTATATTGCCGACTTCCAGTTCTAATGATTTTTGTTTGATTGTAGGATTTTGTATCTCCTTTTGCCATGCCTCTGTCAAACTGAGCTTGGTTTGTGCGTTTGTTAAAAAACCTCCAAATATTATGAATGAAATTACCCTCAATTTTTTTTGAACTTTAAATAATTGGGTGCAATCTATCTGCCAAAAATCATATTTTCTAAATAATTCGTATGCGTATTACGCATAATTTATGCAAGCGTGTTTTACCTCAAAATCTAAAAGACTAGAGTAGCGAAAATAGCGAAAAGAATAAGTGGACAATTGTAGACTTAAGAAAATTCGAATAAAAAAATAGAGCCTTGTAAAATTATTGTAGGGCTATTTCTGACATATTTTTTGATAGACCAAAAATAATTTAGCTCTCTTTTTTAATATTTGAATAAAACTATAATGGGCTAATTAATGGTAGGTACAAAAACTTTAAATAAACACTTTTTTTATCTTATCTACCTTAAACCAATTAAAGAACTAAAGTTTTGAAACTAAAAAATCGTTCATTTTTTTCTTCATTTAGTGAGGTCTTAAAAACAAATCAAGAATTTGATTTGTTTATTAAATTTTTAAAAATTTAATAATTTGAAAAATCAAACTTTATATTAATATTGCACAATATAAATTACAAAAACCTTTAAATCATAAATCAAGATGAAAAAATTTGGTTTTAAACTAAGGGCTCTAAGGGAGCTTCACAACTACAAACAAGAATACATATAGGAGATTTTCTTGGCATAGGACAGTCTGCATACAGTCGAATCGAAAATGAGAAATCAGACAATATCTCACTTTGACAAATTACCAAACTTGCTTATTTTTATAAAGTAACACCAGAACAACTACTTGGATGGGATGGAAAAATAAACATGGTTTTATCAAATGGAGAAGGTGTAAGTCAATCAAACCATAATATAACTGTTACTACAGAAGAACGAATAAAATATTTGGAAGAGAAACTAGAACACTTGATGAGTTTAGTAAAAAACAATTCTGTTTAACCCAAAAAACTTTTTAAGAAAATTTTGGGTGTTTTAAATATCAAGAATTCAAATAATAAATGCACCAGCAATTAAAATAGAATGTTATTTTTTGATGTTTGGATTCACCCAATCATCTACTTTGTCATAGAGTAGCTGAAACAATGACCTTTGGGTCACAATAAATCGGGCTCTTAATGACATTCCTTTTTTTAGTCTAGCTTTATAGCCAGTGGGTAAAGAAACTTCCTGTTTTTCTAAAAGACATCTAACTTTAAAAACGGGTTGTTCGTTAATAATCAAAAAATCTTTGGCTACATCACTTATTTTTCCATTACCTAGGCCCCATTCGTTATAGTTAAAGGCATCTATCTGAAATCTTACTGGCATATTGGCTTTCAATAATCCTATGTCTTGGGGAGAAACGTAGCACTCAACTATTATACTAGAATCTGGAGAAATAATACCTAAGCCCTCGCCTATTTGTATGTAGCTTCCCTCATATTTACCTACTACTTGCTGAATATTTCCACCAACTGGTGCCTTTATTTCATAAAATTTTTTTTGTTGCAATACCTTGGTTCTTTTCCGCCTTTTTTTGCTCCGCTTGCAGTCTAAATCCGTTCAAATCTGCCTGCCATTGGCTTTTCTGTCTTTGAAAAAGTGACTCATATTCGGCTCTAAGTTTTGTGAACTCATATTCTTTACTGTCTAGTTCTCTTTTAGATATTACCTTTTCTCTAAAAAGTTGCTTATCTGAGTTTAGCTCTGTCTCAATCTTTTTTTGTGCAAATACGTTTTCTTGAACCTGACTTTTAAAAAGATTTAATTGTTGAGTATAAACACCAGTAATCATGTGAAAACTTGAAAATAGATTGCTTTTTTCCACTCTTAAAAGTGTTTTTAAGTCGGCTATTCTTTGATTGTTTTCTCGTTCATCAAAATCCGAAAAAGTGAGTTTATTATCCAGCTCTTCGGTAGCAATTCCGTATAAAACCTCCCCTCTTTTCACCATTTGGTTTTCAGTTACGGCAATTTTGGTTATTCTACCAGAAACTAGTGACTTTAATTCCGTTTTTTCAGCAAACGTTCGTATTACTCCGGGGGATGCCACGCTAATATCAACAAAAATAAATGGTAAAGCAGTAAAGACCCCAAGCACAAAAACTAGAATACAGATATAAATAAATTGGCTCTTCACA
The DNA here is from genome assembly GCA_031420365.1 of Cytophagaceae bacterium. Taxonomy (GTDB): domain Bacteria; phylum Bacteroidota; class Bacteroidia; order Cytophagales; family Spirosomataceae; genus Leadbetterella. Next base: position 5,094 of record JANOMP010000405.1, on the reverse strand, counting down.
CTCACCTTTGGGAGATAGGTTTCAAGAGCATAATCTATAGTTTCTGAAGGATACAGCTGTTTTTGCATAATCCACAAAATTATAAAATAGATTTTATAATTCTCACATATAAACTCATGAAATTTATGCGTTTCACGCATAATTTATTCTCTCATTTAAAGTTGAGATTCTTAAAAGCAATAAATGAATTGAATTTGAAAATATTTCATGAACATTTGGTTGAAATTAAAAAGATGAGTCTTGTTTAATGCAGAGAATTCGCATTTAAAAATTTGGATAAATGATTAATTTATAGTATATTAGCGTAGGATTTAGGCTTCGAAAAAAAATGAATACTTTCGAAGATAAAAATCAAAACATAGCATTATTTATAGAATTAATTTCACATTTAAAAGACCATAGGAGGATTAATAAAGGCAACATTCGTCATTCATTGCAAGAGATTCTTTTTCTTACACTATCGTCGGTAGTTAGTGGTTGCAATACTTGGGAGTTAATTGAAGAATTTGGCAATCTTAAGTTGGATTGATTTCGTAAACATTTCCCTTACAAGTTCGGAATACCTTCTCACGATACCCTTGGAGCATTTTTCAGTGCTTTTGATAGAAATAAGTTCGCTGACTTCTTCATGGAATTTGCTCAAAAATTAGCAACAGAACATAGCCGTGTAGTAGCAATTGATGGAAAAACGGTTAGAGGAGTTGCCTCAAATTTTGGAGAATCCCCTTTGCATATTGTATCTGCTTTTTGTAAAAACAATATGCTTACTTTATGTCAAGAAAAAGTAAATGATAAATCAAATGAAATAACTTCAATTCCAGTTTTGATAGAATTGTTGGACTTGAAAAATTGTGTTGTAACAATTGATGCGATGGGTTGTCAAAAAGAAATTGTTGAAAAAATTATCGATAAAAAGGGCGATTATATTCTTCATTAAAAGACAATCAAAAAAAATTAAAACAACAAGTTGAAAAGTTATTCAAAAGGCAAAGTATTAAAAATGAGTCTATTGAACATGACATTGGTCATGGAAGAATAGAAAAAAGAGTTTGTAAAGTTATAGACGACCTTAATTTTTAGATAATAAAGAAGAATGAAAAGGTTTAAAAACAATAGTGTCGATTCAGTCTGAAATTCACCAGAAAAAAACAAACAAAGTATCTCATTGTATTAGATACTATATCAGTTCAACGGAAGCAAATTCAAAACAAATGGCTCAAGACATAAGAAGTCAATGGTCAATAGAAAACAACCTGCACTGGAATTTGGACGTCATATTCAAAGAAGATCTACAATTAAAAAGAAAAGGCAATTCTACTGAAAATTTTAATATGATAACTAAGTTAGCCTTAGCTTTATTAGATGCTGAAACATCTAAAAAAAAATCTAAAAACATTAAAAGGTTAAAAGCTTCAATTGATGATAGTTACAGAGAAAAAATCCTTAATCTTTAAATGCGAATTCCCTGGGAGCAAATAAGAATCAGGCATCAAGAAAGAAAAAATGATATAATTAATCGATACATATAAACCAAATGGGCAAATTGAACAATTACAAGTTTAGCAAGTTCGTCAAAGTAGAATTAGTTTCTTTTTTAATTAAACTTCGAAGTTTTGCTTCTGATGATTTAAAAGGCCCTTTTAAAAGTTCATATTCAATAATAAACATTCTTAGTTTTCTTTTTTTGGAGCCAGAGGTCCTCTCATGTGAATTACTAAGCCATTTAAAAAATTTCTTAATATTTGATCTCCGCATTTTTTGAAATTTGGATGATCATCGGACCTAAAAATGTCACCTAATTCGGCATTGCTTACATTAAAATCCACTAATTTCATTATTTCTATAATCTCATCATTCCTTAGATGTAAAGCAACTCTTAGCTTTTTAAAAATATCGTTATTTGACATTATTTTTTTTCGTAAAATTAGTACTTTTCCTTTTTATTTTTCCTCTGATTAAAATATTTTTTCTTTGACTTAAAATCCAAGTTTTATTTGGACTTTTAAATCATTTCTTAAATTCCCCTGTAATTGGTCATTCCCACTTCCTAAAAATTCTCTTTCATTTACATTAGTATTCGACCATCGTAGCCATAAGCCTATATTTTTGCTTAGGGTTGTTTGCAAAATTGCATAATATCGCATTCCTTTTCCATAATAAGCTGGAAATGAAACTGCGTAAAGTACGTCGTTCTCATATGCATATATTCTGCTATCATAACTTTGGGTGTTAAAAAATGCAATTCGGGTTTTAATAGATATTTTTTTAAATTTTGATTCTATATCTTGAATTAAAGCAAATCCATTTGATTTCTGATTTCCTTCTATTTGAAAATTATTGTACTGTATTTTATTTTGTAGTTTAATAGCTTTGTTTAAAATGAATTCTGTACCTAACACCAAATTTTGCCGAGAAGAATTTGCCATCGTGTTTAGTTTGGAAGAATTGTTTGGAAGGTTTTTTTCTTTTTCTTCATGATGAAATGCCAAATACTGATTGAAAACTTTGTTGGGTTGAAAAGCTATACGTAGTTGATAATCAAAGCCTGAAGATGGGCCATCAACGCTAAATTTAAGCCATGGAAATTGAAATCTATCATAAAAACCTGATACTACCAAACCTTTTTTAATGGTGTACTTTAGTCCTGAGTAAACACCTTTTTCGTTAATAGTTCTGCTACCTTCTGAAAAAGCAGAACCATAAAAAGTATGAAAATTCGATTGATAATTTCTAAAATTAAATGCCCATTCAGTTTTAGCATTTAGGGACGCTACAAGGCCACCAATGTAGCCAATTCCTCCAGAACTAGACCTAGCAGCTTCCCCAAAAAAGTTAAAATTTTGCCAAGAAATTGAAATATTTGGTCCAAGAATTAAATTTCTTTTTCCGATAAACTCGTTTGCATTGTAGGGGAAAGCTCGTTTTTTAAATGGCTTGTCGAAAAAAGTGGCTAATGTAGAAAATCCAACTTGAATAGGGCCTAAATTGTATAATATATTTCCTCCAATATTTTGTTCCATAATTGCATTTCTATTAGCAATTTCAGTTAATGTTCGGTGAAAACCACTGGTTTGAATTGCACTAAAAAATTCCTCTTTGTCAACTTCTTTTGTGGCTGTAGTAGCATCTCTTTTGTTTGAAGATACCATAAAAGTGTACTCGATTTTTTTATTTTTTATCGTAATAGCTGTGCCTCTTAAGCTTCCATTTTCTAAAACGGAATTGTAGGGTCGAATTCCAATATTACTTCTTCTAGTGGAAAATACAGGTTCACTCCCTTTTCCAAAAGCAAAACCGGCTGAAAAAATTAATCCTTGACCAAACTGCATTAAATAATCACCAACTAATAGATTTTTTATTTTTCTTTTGTTTTGAATTTGAACATGAAATGCAAAATAATCTAGAAAATTAGTTTCTCCGGGGTCTTTTTCGCTAACAAAACCCAGACTAAAATCTCGACTATGTGCCATTCTATAGCGAGTATAATATCTTTGGGGTGACCCAATATATTTTCCTTCTCTAAATCCCTTGGATTGTTCAAATACTTGATCAGTTCTAAAAACAAAATAATGCTCTGTTAATTTATTTTTAATGTTTTTTAAACTGCTTGTATTGAAAACAGGGTTAACTGTAACAAAAGGAAGAATGTTTTTAATATCTTCCAAATTTAAGTTTTCTAGAGCTTGTAATTCATAAATACTTAGCATTGGTCCGAACTTTTCAAAATGCTTAAAAAAACTATTGATTTGAATTTCGGAAAGAAAAAACAAAGTTCGTAATTGGTCAACAGTAGTTCTATTTAGGTCGATTGGACTTTGATATATGGTAAAAAGATTTTCATATAAATCTTCATAATTTCCATCTTCGGTTTGAATTGGTGTTGTTTTTAATATAAACTCCTCTAAATTTATTTCGGGTTTTGGAATGGTTTGTCCAAATGAGAATTTTAGTATGAAGATTAAATACAAAAAGTAATATTTAAATGTAAAATTTCTCATTTTTTATTCTTTAAATTTAATGACAAACTTAATTGATTTGATAATCCGAATACTGGATTAATAGAAGTAGCATAAGCAAAATTGTATTTCTTAATAAAAAAAGAAAATCCCAAATGAACATTATTTAAAGCTGGATTTACTCCTGAAATTATCTCAAAATTTTCTTTAGGGATATATTTCATTCCCATTCGAATTGTTGGTTTGCTATTTATATAATAGTCTATTTGAGAGGTTATGTTCATTTTATCACCAGGTTTAAAACATAATCCTATACTCAATATTGTTGGTAAATATTGGCTGTCGTAGAGTTGAGCTCTAGTAAGATTAACAGCATGAAAGCCTGCAAAAAACTTTTTGCTCAACATCGTGATTATTCCAAATTCGGCTAAGATCGTCTGCTTGCTACTTAGATCCTTAATTCCTGTATTTAAATAGGATATTTTTATTCCTAATGATATTCTATCAACTTTTTTGGAAACGGCCAATCCAATTCTAGCTTCATGATAGAGTTGGTCACCAAATTTATCAATTGATAAACCGAAACCAAATTTTGGTTTTATAAGATTTCCCCAAATACCTATAGTGTTGAAACCTTCAAGATCAAGATGCCTATAAAAACCAGAAGATATACTGCTTGTTGATAGAAAGCCGATTCCGGCTGGATTGGTATAAACTGATGATGAATTTGGAACAGCCACTAAAGTATTTGCTTGACCCCAAACATGGGCTCCAAGATTTATATATTGTGCGGACGTTTTAATATAAACTAAAACTAAGAGTATTAGATGTGGATTTATTTTCAGGGATTTAACTTTTTATCAAAGGAAATAAAAAATTATTAAAAAGCAAATAATGAATCCTTTTTTTTATGTTTTTAAAACCTAAATTTTACTTTTACTCAATTCGAAACTTAGAGGAGATAAAAAAAGAATTAGATTTAAAAAAAGTATAAATAGTTCAGTACATGACAAAAAATATAATCACTTAATAATAATGGAATTAAGTGTTAAAAAATTAGGATAAAAGACTGATATTCAGTATATTAGTGAAAAAATAACGACAAGTTTTCCTAACATTGAATACCAGCCTAGACCGT
>JANOMP010000404.1:0-3613 GCA_031420365.1 Cytophagaceae bacterium | reverse complement strand
TTTGAAACTAGTTATTCCTATTAAATGTAGGCCATGTATTCCGATAAAAGGTAGGCCAATAAATCTAGGTAAAAGCGGGCCACTTTCAAGGATTATTTGATAACTAACTTGATATTTTAACAGCTTTTTTAAAAGGTTTTTCTCAAATTCAATTTAGGTCCTCATTTTGTATTTCTGTTTGAATTAAATCTTTCGAAACTTCCGGTAATTGCTTTGGAGAATTGTCTTGGGAAGTTTCTATTTTAGGGTTTACTTCCATGGATTTCTCCTCTAGATTTTCCTTTTTTGAGAATAAATTAACTTTTGCTAAAAAACTAATTATTTTATCCTTGAATATGTACCCAATAAATCCTAGAGCCGCTAGTAGTAATGCCCAAATCCAATAACTGTCTTTTGATTTTCTCTCTGGATTATACTGTTTTTGAGGAGCACTTGGAAAATACTCTTGATTCAAGTGCTCGTATTTATCAAAAGGATTACTTTTGAATAGATTAAAATTGGGTCTCATTGGTATTATTTGTTAAATGGTTCTTTATTATTTCTTCGGCTAGTATATTTACAACATCTGGAACATCGGAGATGTAAGGAGCCATTATTGAGCCATTTATTGCGTAATTATACACACGGATTACAGCAGGTGTTTCATATTTTCTAATTCTATCCTTTAATTTTACTGTTGTTTCTTGAAGTTCAGAAAATTTAAATTGCAGCTCATTATGAGCTTTAGTTAAACTTGTTTCTTCAATTCTAAGAGTAGAATCCTTTTTCTTTAATGCTTCAAGGGCAATCTGAAGCTGTTCAAGTTTGTTTTCCGCTATTTCGCATTCTTCTTTCCACATATCTCTCTCCGATGCTAAATCTTCAAAAAGTTCTATATACTTATTTTTTTCAGGGTCTTCAATTGCTTTCTGCAAGTCAATTGAATTACCACTTTGGTCATCATAGAAATATTTTTCAAGAATCTTAATGAAAATTTCAGTAAAATTTTTCTGGTTATCCCTAGCTTCTTCCGTTAATTTGATTTTCAAATCGTATGGAATTTTAAAACTGACACTTGTTAAATCGCTCATTTTGTTTTGTTTTTTAATTTATTAAATATTTTTTGTTTCATAAAACTTACTGTAATCCTTATATCCCTTATAAATATTGGAGTGGTCTATTATATTTATTTGGTGGCTTGATGCTAATGTTCTGATTGTAGCTAAAGTCTTTCTGCCGCCATCGTCATTGTCAAGGTAGCAATGTATATTTTTTGCATTTGCAAGTGACACTTGGGCTAGATGTAAATTATATACTGAATTTAGAATTATTACTTTATGGTCTAATTTAGATGTATTAAGATTATCTAAATGCGAAAGAAAATCAAACAAGCCCTCAAAAATGGAGATGGTTTTTTCATCGGTTCCGAAAGTTGTAATTCCAGCAGACCCAAAAAAATAAAACTTTTCCATGTATTTATTTCGAACAGCATAAGTACCTTCATCTGTTTTATATCCATATCCATGGTATTTTTGCTGGTTTATTTCCCAATAAACTTCCTTCAAGTATATTTTAGCTGTATTTAATCTAATCTTACGCTTCTGTATTTCAAAAATCAAATATTTTAAGCTTAATTCTTTTTCATCTGTTATTTTGTATGTCTTTACCTTTTCACTTTTTTGACAGCTAGAAAAAAAAGAAGCGTTTTCTATATTGGCTCCATTTAAATTTGAGGAAAGAAATTCACAGGCCTTTGGGAATGTAATTCGCTCTAATTTCATAACTAAGTCAATTACTCCTCCTTTATCACTTGGATTTCCAAAATCATGAAATACATTCTTTTGAGAGTTTACAGAAAATGAGGGATTTGAATCCTTTCTCAAAGGAGAATGATACATATTGTTAGCGCCATTTTTCTTAACAGGTTGGTGTCCTTTTGATTTTAAATAATCTACTATTGGTATTTGCTTTAATTTATTTATCGTTTCTTGTGTTATCATTTTTTTCTTTTTTTTATTGACATTACTAAGTTTTAGTCTATTTTTTGGAACATTGGAACACAATCCTCTATTCAGAACTTAGAACATTTCTGGAACAATTACAGAACAGCATAAACCATTCATTATTAATATATTAAATACTAATGTTCCAATGTTCCAAATTTATTTTAAATTTGAAATATTCTATTTTTTCATTAAATATGCTGTTCTAAATCTGTTCCCAGTGTTCCAAATTTGGGTTTTCGTCTACCGTAGGTCGTAGAAATTTGTAGTGTACATTATTGTTGTTGAACTGCGCTCTATAGTTTTCATTAAAACTATTCTCAGTAAGTGATAATGAATAATAAGTGTATCTACCTTTCTTTTCTGGTCTTAATTCTAGCTCAAATTCTAAGGCTTTCTTTAAATTAGATCGCTCCAGATATTTCACATTCCCTTTCAGCTCCTGCATAAGATTAGAGATAGAAAAACATAACTCCATTTGCTCTGAAAATAGGTTGAAAGTTTCCTCAACTATCTGCAATATGGTTTGGGCTAATTTGGAACTTGAGTTTTCAAAATACAAATCCAATTGAGGAGTATGATACACTTCTGGGTCAAAATGCATTCTTGATTTCTTTTCTTTGTAAACTAATTCTCTATTCTCCAAAAAATAGATAAATGCTGGAATTTCCAATAGAATCTTTCCTTCTATAAATGGATCTTCGCTTATGCCATTTTCTTTAAATGTCTTTACTTTAAATACTGCCCACCTTGGGTCTCCTTTTTCTATGTACAATGCTTTGCCTTCTTCATTAGATGAAAACAGGAATTTTCCAATGAAATTAACCTCTCGTTGAGCTTTGTTTTTTTCGTTTGAAGTAACCTTGCCAGTTTCGGTTGAAAATCGTTTTAGCATTTGGCTCACCTCACGTTTCTCTAAGCTTGTTTCGTCAACTATAATAATAAATCTTTTAACCCAAAAACCATTAAAGTCGCTTTGGAGATCATTGTTGCCAATCTTTATGGCGTTGTCTTGAAACAGAAGAAAAAACAAAGTTAATACGGTAGACTTGCCAGTGTTTTTCTCGTTGGATTCTAATAAAATAATTGGTAATAGTCTATCTGGATAATTGAATAAAATAGTAAAATAATCAATGATAAAATCGTAGTAAATTTTTCCAAAAACGTGCTTAAGTACTTTTACAATTGTCGGAAATTCGCCTTTCTTAGGAAAATGGGTTAATTTATGATATTCATTATAAAATCCATTAATATTTTGTTGATAATTGATGTGTGAAGCTACCAGACAAAAATCATCAAACTTTTTAATATATTTAATTATTTCTTTTGTGTAATCATCAGTTATAGTTGTTTTGGAAATTCTTAAAAGAACTTTGTTTGTATTTCCTAATTTATCTGGTGGATAAATAGTTTTGTAGTAGTCATCCTTTACCCTAATGAATTTCTTAGCGTTTTCTTCTAGCCATTTTTTTCTGGCTTTTTTAGCTTTTTCTTTTGGGTCTATTTGTTCATCATTCTCTAACGGAAGCACGATTAGTGCTTCTTTTTTTGGTTTTACAACCTTTTTCATGTTAAATTTGCCGTTGCAACACGGAGTTAAATGTTAAATAAATGTTTAATTCATAAGAAAG
>JANOMP010000403.1:0-1113 GCA_031420365.1 Cytophagaceae bacterium | reverse complement strand
TTTAGAGAATATTTAGCCGTTAAATAAATAATAAACAGGTGTTTATTAAACTTTGGGAATTTAGGCTTAATTTTAAGTGTAATTTATTACAATTTTGACTTCTGGAAATAAATTTAAATCCTATTTTTTTTTCTTTCATTTATTGGGAGTATGCGTAGCTTTGCCTTGCTTTGCCCAAAATATCTGTACTAACTTGCCTGCTGGGGCAGTTGCTGGCGATTTTGAGCTTTCTGGTAATGTGTATGCAGGATGTTCTCCTTTCAACACTACCGTTGTTGATAAATCTGGTGGATCAGACTTAAGATACGATTTTTATTATACCAAAAAAACACCCGCTCAATTAGATACAATTGGAAACCTAAGCCCCTCCAATGCTTATTTTGTGAATACTGCCACTAGTGTTTATACCATTTTACAATATGGAAAAAAAAATGGCCAAAAGATGTATGCATGTAAGAATGTGACGGTGAGGCCGAATAATCAGCCAGTGTTTAGTTATAGTTCTTGTAACAATAATTCAATCGAAATAACGATTCCAAACACCTCAGTAAATAGTTTTGATTATTATATTGTATCTTGGGGAGATGGAGTCTCTTTTAATGAAAGAATTGAGAAAAATCAACTTCCATATTCGAAAACGAGGAGCTTAGCACTTCCTAAAACTATAAAAGTTGAGGGCTTTTTTAATACTGCTTCGTTAAATTGCACTTCTCCCGCCAGTATTGTTGTACCTTTTCAAATCCCGAGTTTTTTTCCAAATGGATATGAGGACATTCATAAAGTGAATATAGATGAAATTGAATTAATTAATCCTAAGAAGGCGAAGTTAACCTTTCATGGTTCATTAGATTCAAAGGGGTATGAATTATTTATGACAGAAAAAGGAGGTACGTACAATTCTATTAAAAAGAATTTATTACCTGGTATAGTGGATGTGAGTTTGCCAGATTCAACTAAAGCTTATTGTTTTTATTTAAGTAGGGTAAATTCTTGTGGAATTGATCCATCTGCTGAGATTTGTACGCTTCCTCTTTATGAAGTAAAAATTAATGAAAAAGAAAATAGTCTTACTTGGAGTGATTATCCTACTACCATAACTAATTTTGATAATCC
>JANOMP010000402.1:0-17849 GCA_031420365.1 Cytophagaceae bacterium | reverse complement strand
AAAAATTATATTTTGTTTTTTTGGAAAAGACAAAATATAATTCATAAATTTGTATTACATAAACTATAATATTATGAGAAACAAAATAGACAAAGAAACTTATGATTGGTTATTTAAGATTATTGGATTTTTCGCAATCTTATTAACAATAGTTACTTTATTACTTTCTATTGATTTAAAAGGATTTTCACCTAAAACATTAAATTTTTCAAGTTCTTTATTGTTTTTGATTGTAGCAGTTGGATTATGGATTAGAATTGAATATTTGAAATTATACAATATTCAGTCCTACAGAAATAAAAGAATTCCTCTTTGGCTAACAGCAAGCATTGCATTTATTGTCGGAATTTTCAGATTATTCTAATAAATATGTTATTTATATTGAAAATGCTTTTAAATCCTAATTTGAACCTAATATTGCTTGTGTAAAATCTTCAATTAAATCATCAATATCTTCCAAACCGACTGACACTCTAATAGATCCTTCAAAAATTCCTAATAGTTGTTTATCTTCTTTTGAAACTTTTGCATGAGTGGTAGTATGAGGATTAGTAACTGTAGTTCTACTATCTCCAAGATTTGAAGTTAAGGAAGCTATAGTTAAAAGCTTTGAAAACCGAATCACCCTTTTAAAACCACCTTCTAGTTCAAAAGTTATCAATGCTCCACCTGCCATCATTTGTTTTTTTGCAAGCTCAAATTGCGGATGAGATGGTAAAAACGGATAATTAACGGTTTTAACACCATTTAATTTCTCTATAGCTTTAGCGAGCTTTTCAGCATTTTCACAATGTTTTCCTACCCTTAAAGCTAAAGTTTCAAGACTTTTTGTTAATATCCAAGCATTAAATGGAGACAAAGATGGGCCAGTTTGCCTACAAAAAAATCTAACTTTTTCTATCAATTCTTTAGTTCCTACAATTATACCACCTAATACCCTACCTTGACCATCCATGAACTTTGTGGCCGAATGAATTATTAAATTAGCTCCAAATTCAGCAGGAGTTTGCAATATAGGGGTAGCAAAACAATTATCAACACAATAAATTAAATTATGTTTTTTTGTTAATTCACCAATCATTTGTAAATCCACCAGCTCTAAACCTGGATTTGATGGAGTTTCTAAATAAATCATTTTGGTATTTGGCTGTATAGCAGCCTCCCAAACTTCTTTAGGTTCATTGGCATTTATATAGGTATGAGATATTCCCCATTTAGGTAAAATCTGAGTAATAATTTGATAGGCTGAACCAAACAAAGCTTTTGACGAAATAAGGTGATCCCCATTGGCTAAATTAGCTCCAAAACCAGCAAAAACAGCCGCCATGCCAGTGGCAGTGGCAATTCCATCTTCACAATCCTCTAGCATACAGACTTTATCAACAAATTCTTGTACTGTAGGATTAGAAAACCTTGAATAAATATTTCCTTCTAGTGTATTATCAAACAAATCTTTTCCCATTTGGGCATCTTCAAAACAAAAGCTGCTTGTCAAAAATAAAGGGGTAGAGTGCTCTCTGAATTGAGATCTTTCTGTTTGAATTCTAATTAATTTAGTTTGTTTTTTCATCTTTAAAATCAAAAAATATCATTCTTATAATTATTTATCCATTTTTTTTGAAATCCATCAATTTTTTCAAAAAATGGAACAAAATACTTTTTCATATCTTCTTTAAAATCACCAGAGGGCATAAAGGGATCGGCAATTAAGACAGTTTTTTTCGGCAAATCAAATCCAATCATTATAATAGGAATATTTGCACCATTGGCCATAAAATAAAACCCTGTTCTAAGTTTTTCTACATTTTTTCGAGTTCCTTCTGGAGCTAATGCAAAAAGCATATCTGATGAACTATTTACTGCATTAACATAGCTTTCTACCATATTATTGTTTTCTGTACGATAAGCGGGTGTACCACCTAACCATCTAAAGAAAAAACCGAATGGCGGCTTAAATAATTGAGATTTCCCAATATATCCAATCTTTAAGTCCATTGCAGCTCTAACACCAATGCCTATAAGAAAATCTTGCCATTTATTATGAGGAGCCACAGCAAACACACCTTTTTTTACTTGCTTAGGTATATTTCCTATAACTTTCCAGCCCAATACAAAGAATAATAATTTAAAAATAAAATTCATATTAATTAATTGGATTTGGTGAAAAACATAAAATAAAAATTAATATTGAAATCCAACCAAAAAAAGTTCTCCATCTACATAATGGTTTAATATCTTCTGTTTCTGGATGATAAACACCTAAAAATCTTCCTATTAAAAAGCCAAAAGCCAAAAACCCAGAATAACCATTGAACTCTGGTAAAAACTCTGAAAAAAGTAATTGAATTAATATCACTCCTAAAGCAAGAATAAAATTATTAACTTTATTTGAGAAAATTCTTGAAAAACAGAGGTAATTAAAATATACAAATAAAGCAAAATTTAAAAGTAACTTTCCAGAGTATTCCTCATAAGTAAATTGAAATTCCGAAATTTTAAATACTCCTAAACCAGAATAGCCAACGAAAGTAATTAAAATTAAAGGAGAAACTATATCAAATGCCTTTTTGCCAATCAATGCATAAAGTATATGTCCACCATCTAGTTGGCCTATTGGCAAAAGATTTATAGCTGTAAACAATAAGCCTAAAAAACCAGCAACAATTAGAGGGTAATGGGTCATTTCGAAAGGGTGAGGAATATTAGAAGGATTTGCTAAATTTTGCTCTAAAAGACTAAAAATCAAACTTTTACCAAGAGTTAAAGCTTCTCCTTGACTGCTTGCTTTATCTAAATATAATCTATAGTCTCCATCAAAATTTAGATACTCCGGATGTATCATATACACGTAATCTGATGTGGGTAAATTATATAGCCCATAAGATAAAACAAATAAAGCTACAATAAATCCAGCAATAGGGCCAGCAATTCCAATATCAAAATAATCTTCTCGTGTTTTTATACGATCTTTTATTTTAATAAATGCTCCAAAAGTTCCTATTGAGGTAAAAACCACAAACCAGGCTGGAATAAAATAAGGAAGTGTAACATCAATTTTTTTTATTTTTGCCATGAAATAATGACCAAACTCATGCAAGGTTAGGAAACATAAAAAAGGAATTGAAAATAAAAACCCTTGAAAAAACTCATTCCAGCCCATTGTATCATGATGGAAATAAAATGATTTTCCAAATATCCATTCCGCACCAGAAAGTGTAGTTGTAATTAATGTTACAAAAAATAACAGAATATGCAGATATGGTTTTTTAAACATCTAAAAATATTTTTCCCAAAATTTCAGTAAAACACTCAGGTGGATTAATTTTAATAGTTCTTATTCCTAAATCCGAAGCTGTAGATATATTATCTGAATTGTCATCTAAAAACAAAACTTCCTCTGGATCTAATTTTAAATCTTTTAAAATGGAATCATAAATAGTATAATCTGGTTTCCAAAGACCCATTTCATATGATAAATAGGAATTTTTAAACAAAGTTAAAAAATTAGAATATCCGTAGTTTTTTCTGAAATAGTTTTTACAAGCTAAAATATGAATCGAATTGGTGTTGCTCAACAGATAAATTGGAACTTGAAGCCTAAGTTTTTCTAAAAAATCAATTCTATGTTTAGGCACATCTAGTAAAAGAGCGTTCCAAGCTTGATCAATTTCATTGTCATTTAATGGAAAGCCTAATGATTGGCGAATAACTTCTCTAAACTCATCATCATCAAATAGCCCAGTTTCATATTTCTTAAAAATTTCATTATCGTTAAAAATTTGTTTGATTTTTTCTACACTTTTATATGATACTTCAGAAAAGGCCTTAAAAGTTTTTTCAAGATCAATATTAATAATAACATTACCGAAATCAAAAACTATAGCTTTAATCTCTTTCTGCATAATTTCACTCTATTACCACCCCCATCGAACAAAACTTATCTATTCTACTTGAAATTCGCTCTTGAGGAGTAAGTTTAGATAATTCTTCAATTTCTTTTAGAATAGTTGTTTTAAGTATTAATGCCATTTCATCCCATTTTAAATGGGCTCCTCCCATTGGCTCAGGTACTATATCGTCAATTAAACCATTTCCTTTCATATCTATTGCAGTAAGTTTTAAAGCTTCAGCTGCTTGTTCTTTAAATTCCCAGGTTCTCCATAAAATTGTAGAACAATTTTCAGGAGAAATGACGGAATACCAAGAATTTTCCAACATTAATACTCGATCTCCAATCCCAATTCCTAATGCTCCACCAGAAGCCCCTTCCCCAATAACTACACAAATTACGGGAACTTTTAGACGCATCATCTCTCTTAAATTCCTTGCAATTGCTTCTCCTTGACCTCTTTCTTCGGCTTCTAAGCCTGGAAAAGCACCTGGAGTGTCAATTAAAGTTACTATTGGGATATTAAATTTTTCAGCAACTTTCATTAACCTCAATGCCTTTCGGTATCCTTCGGGGTTGGGCATTCCAAAATTACGAAACTGACGTTCCTTTGTTTTCCTGCCTTTTTGTTGGCCAATAATCATTACACTTTGTCCCTCAATATTTGCCAATCCCCCAACAATCGCTGGATCATCTTTTACAGTCCTGTCACCATGTAACTCATGAAACTCTGAACAAATCCTTTCAATATAATCTAAAGTATAGGGTCTGTCAGGATGTCTTGAAAGTTGAACTCTTTGCCATCGTGTTAGATTTTCAAAAGTTTCTTTTCTCAGCGTTTCTATTGCAGAAGTAAGATTTCTAACCGCATCTGCGACATCGACACTATTTTCTTCTGCCAATTTTTTCATTTCTTCTAATTTGGACTCAAGTTCCGAAATCGGTTTTTCAAATTCTAAAAGTGTTCTCATTTAAAAAAAAGTTTACAATTCAAATATTTGATTTTGAAAAGGAATCTCAATGTTATTCATTCCCCTATTTTCCAAAGTATTTTTAAAGCTTTCCATTGCGCTTATATCTCCATGCACCAAAAATAAGTTTTTTAGTTTTGATTTATCTTGATTTTCTGCAAAAAATATTAAATCATTCAAATCTCCATGTCCACTAAAAACATCTATCTTCCTAATTTTAGACCTTACTTCAAATTTCTTATTATTTATAGTAAGCTCTTTAGTGTTGCCCGCTAGTAATTTTCCACCTAAAGAATCTTCTGTAGCATAGCCTATCATTAGAATTGTAGCATATGGATTTTCAATGTTTTGTTCAATATGATGTTCTATTCTCCCTCCTTTTATCATTCCAGAGGAGGAAATGATGATACATGGCTCAGAGTGATTGGAGACCGACTTACTTGCTTGATCAGATTCCAAATAATGTAAGTTTTCAAAGTCAAAAAGATTTTCATTCTCTTCATAAAAGTCGTTGGCTTCCTTATTAAGTGTCTTTCTGAATTTTTCATAAACTTTAGTACTCGCCCTTGCCAATGGACTATCTGTAAAAACCTTTATTGGTTTAATATTGTGATCTTCATAAATTTTATTTAAAGTGTAAAGCATACATTGGGTACGTCCAACACTGAAAGCAGGAATAATTAATCTACCTGTAATATCAAGACAAGACTCCTCAATAATCTGCTTTAATAAAACTTCAGGAGACTCTCTATCTATATGAGTTCTATTACCATAAGTGGATTCCATGACTAAGTAATCCACTTGAGGTATTATTTGAGGATCGTTTAAAAGCGTAAAACCTTTCCTCCCTATATCACCAGAAAATCCTATTCTCTTTAAAACACCATTTTCTAATACTTCAACAACAATATGTGCTGCTCCCAATAAATGACCTGCAGGATAAAATGTTACATATCCATCATCTTTAAACTTAAATTTTTGAAGAAAAGGTATGGGAACAAAATTTCCAATGGCTTCTTCAACTTGCTTTCTCAAATAGAGACTTCGTGTTTCGATACCTTTCCATTTTTTTGATTTTTTATGGTTCCTTTCTACTCTCTTAAATTGCTTAGCATTTAAATTTGCAGCGTCATGCAATAATAATTCAGTTAGTTCAATTGTTGGGTAAGTACAAAGAACTTGGCCTTCAAAACCATCAACATACAAGTTAGGAATTTGTCCAGAGTGGTCAATATGGGCATGGGTAAGAAAAACAGTATTTAATAAAGAAGCGTCAAAAGGAAAATTTCCAAATTTATTTTTTTCATGTGAACTATTGTAAGAATCTAAATCTGTACCACAATCTATAAGTATTCTATAATCGTCTTCCAATTCTAAAAGAAACATGCTACCCGTCACTTTTCTTGCAGCACCAAAAAATGTTAACCTCATTAAAATTTTGTATTTTTGAACAAATTTCTTTAGGATTGCAAAGATAGCATAAACTATCAGCCAAAAACCTCATTTTTGAATAACTATGAAAATTTTTTGTTTTATTTTTTTACAATTTACGAGCACTCAACAACAATTGTTAAAAATAATTAATGCTTTTCAATCGCATGAAACAACCAAAAATTGTAATATTTCTATGTGCATAAAGAATGCAAAAAACGACTCTAGTGTTTTTGCTTTTTTTGATAATAAAGCTATGCCACCAGCCTCTACACAAAAGCTATTGACTACTGGAACTGCTTTAAATATTTTAGGAAAAGATTTTAAGTTTGAAACTAGCTTAGTAATTAAAGGAAAAATAATTGATAGCGTATTATATGGTGATGTTACTATTAAAACGAATAAAGATCCAACATTTGGTTCTTTAAAGTTTATTAATTATCCTTTAATTGATTTTGCAAATGCTTTAAAAAGTCAAAATATTAAAAAAATAAAAGGAAAAATTTTAATTGAAAATATTGAAGAATTTAACCTCCCTTCTTCATGGCCAATAGGAGATGTAGGTAACTATTATGGTTCATTTCCAAAAAATGTTAATTATAAAGAAAATAGTTATAGTGTTTTTCTAAATAGTGGAAAATTTATTGGAGATACTGTAACAATTGCTGAAATTTCACCTTTTTCAAAAAAATGGAATATAATTAATAAATTAAAAACGGCAGAGTTAGGAACTGGCGATCAAGTAATAATTTATAATTTACCTTTCAGTAACGATATCTATTTTTCAGGGACAGTGCCTTTAAATGCTAAAAATTTTGAAGTAAAAGGATCTATTCCTGACGTTTCTAATATTTTAATTTCAGAATTCGAAAATATTTTAAAAGAAAAAAAAATCGAAATTTTTCATCAAAATGTTGTGTATGATTTCCAACAACAAGATCTAAAGATTCACAAATTTGAATCGCCATCTTTAGATAAGATCATTGAAACATGTAACTTTAGAAGTGTTAATTTTTTTGCTGATGGAATTTCAAATTATTTAGTTAAAAGTAGTTTAGACACTTTAAATAATTTTGATATTCTTCTTAAAAGGTATTGGCAGAAAGAAAATTTGAATCTTTCATACTTTAATTTCGAAGATGGAAGCGGCCTATCACCAGTTAATTTTATTAGCACTTCCGCTTTATGCTCTTTTCTATCTAAAATGACCAAAAAAAGAGACTTTAACTCGTTTTTTTATTCCATACCCGTTGTTGGAAAATCTGGTACAGTTGCTAATTTGAAGATTCCCAATAATGCGAAAGACAAAATTAGAGCAAAAAGCGGAAGCATTTCCTCCGTTAGAAATTATGCAGGCTATTTCACAAACTCTAAAAATGAATTGTTTTCATTTTCAATCTTTATTAATGGATTTAATGATAAAATAAAAGAAGAAATAAAAAATATTTATGAAAATTTATTCAAAATCATGACTGATGTCCATCTTTAAGACATTTTTGAGCTAATTATGAATATTTATTTAAACATTTTTTTGCTATTTCAACAATTACATCCATCTCAATATAATTTTGCTAACAATTATTCATGTCGAAAACCTTCCTTACTATTAAAATATGTTTCAATATCTAGTTCGCATACTTAAAACTATAGTTAATTCAAGTCTAAATGTGGTATTCGCTTCATGCATTTGCTGTATAGCTTTCTATAAACTTCCTTTTGGAAATTCAATAGTTAATTATTCTACAATACTACTTTTGGGATGTATCTCTTGGGCCATATACATTTTTGATAGAATGATAGATAATCAAAGCATTAATCATTTTAAATCTGAGAGGCATGAATTTCACAAAAAAAACCAATTTGTTCTTCAATTTATTGTTTTGGGATTAATTTTAGTCTCTTTTCCCTTGGTTATTTTTCAAAAAAGAAATGTGCTTCTACTTGGCTTTTTCATAAGTTGTTTGGTGATTTTATATTTTTTGATAATAAACAAGAACACCAAAGGAAAATATTTTAAAGAAATTTTGATGCCAATTATTTATTGTTTGACCATTGTTGGGATTCCTTTTGTCGAAAAATCAAGTATTAACCTAAGTGAATGGATATTAGCTTTAATATTTTTCAATTTAATATTTCAAAATATACTATTTTTTTCTATCAAAGAGTATTCTGAAGAAGTCAATATGGAAAATATTTGTTCTATAATAAAGCCTGTCAAAATTAGAAGAACAATTAACTATCTCGGAGCAATAAATATTTTCTTAGTTATTTTCTTTTTTTCTGGACAATCTAATTATACTCAAAAGCTTGCCTGGGTATTTTTATTAGTTTCCATTTCTATTTCAATAATACTTAGTTTACCTTCCAAATATTTTAAAAATGAGAATTACAGATGGATAGTAGATGGATTATTATTTCTTCCGCTTTTTATTTTCTAATTCTCTTTTTTTTTCCTGATTTTCTTTTATTTTATTTTGACCTTTCCTATAAACATAAGCTAGAAAACCTACAATAGAAAACATTAATAGGAAATAACTATCCTTTAAATCAACTCCTTTGTAAAGGAATTGATCTACCCAAATAACTAAAAAACCTAGACTACCAAACAATATTAAAGCATCTATTAATTTCATGTTAATTTTCTGTAATAAGTTTTCCTATTATTTTAAATTTTGCAAGAACCGCTTCCGTATGTGGAGCATCTTTTAGTTCTTCACTTAGATCTTGGCCAGCCCAATGTTCATAATGCTTTCCATTTCTCCACAAGTTAGAATTTGAAACATCATAAATATCACCTAGATAAGCCACCCAAATTTGAGGCTTTTCTGTTCCATTTCTCAGGGCCAATTGTTGAAGTGTATAGCTTTGAATTTCCAAAATTTATTAATTCTTAAACAAAAATAGGTTTCAAACGAATATATGTTGACATAATCGCAAAAAATATGGCATTTTTTTTGAGATAAACAACGAATAGTGATATATTTACGTTAAGATATTTAAAAATAACAAAAATGAACAAAAAGATAATTTTTTCTTTACTTTCTATTGCTTCATTGTTTTTTACAATTTCATGTAAAACCAAAGTGGAGCCTATCTCTAGTAGAATTGCAAAAGTTTGGTCGGCGAGTTCAGTAAAAGAAAATAATGTAGAAGTTTACAAAACTGGTGCAATTACCAACACAAAACCAGGTTATTTAAATTATAAATTAGATTTATCTACCCCTCCAAATGTTACTATCAAAGAAGTTGATGGAGGTACTTATGTGGGAAAATACACAGTCACAGATACCAAAATTACTATTACTGGTTTGACTCCTGAACCTACAGGAACTAGTGGAAGCTTATCATTTACAATTACTTCATTTACTGTGACTGAATTAATTCTTACTGCTGATCAAGATTATGCGAAAACTGGTGGGAAACGGAATATTTACACTTTAATTACCTCAAAATAAGAAAAAATAAAATGTTTCTTTAGAAGGTGTGTCTATGTGGCACACCTTTTTTGTTTTTAAGTATTTCAAGTCGTATTTTTGCTTTATGGAAAATGAAACATTAGAAAATTTAGGCGAATTTGGATTAATTAAAAGAATAAAAGACAATACAAAAATATATAATGCCACTTCAATCTATGGAATTGGAGATGATGCTGCAGTAATAAATTCTGGAGAAAAATTTACCCTTATTAGCACTGACATTCTAATAGAAGGGATACATTTTGATTTAACCTATACCCCACTTAAACATTTAGGATACAAAGCTATTGCTATAAACATTTCAGATATTGCTGCCATGAATGGCATTCCAAAGCAAGTTACCGTTTCTTTAGCTATAAGCAGTAAATTTGGACTTGAAGCAATTGATGAATTGTATGAAGGTATAAATATGGCCTGTGAAGCCTATCATGTAGATTTAGTTGGTGGAGATACCAGCTCTAGTAGGTCCGGTTTAATTATCTCAGTTACAGCTATTGGAGAAGTAGAAAAAGATAAAATAGTTTATAGAAAAGGTGCTCAACCAAATGATATTCTTTGCGTTACAGGCGATTTGGGAGCAGCTTACATGGGTTTGCAAGTATTAGAAAGAGAAAAACAAGAGTTTTTAGCAAATCAAAATATGCAACCTAAAATTGATGATAAAAGCTATTTAGTTGGTAGACAACTTAAACCAGAGGGACGAACTGATATTATTCATGATCTACGAGAAAAAGGAATAAAGCCAAGTGCAATGATTGATATTTCCGATGGGCTTGCTTCAGAAATTTTACATTTGAGTGCCAATTCAGGTTATGGAATGACTATGTTTTTCGAAAATGTTCCTATCGAAAATCTTACCTTAGAAACTGCCGCAGAATTCAATATGAATCCGATTACAAGTGTAATGAATGGTGGTGAAGATTACGAACTCTTGATGACATTTAGTCAAAAAGATTTTGAATTAGTTAAAGAAATCACTGAAATTACACCAATTGGTTTCGTTACAGAAGAAAAAGATAATTGGCTAGTATTAAATTCAGGTGAAAAAACTAAAATTATAGCCCAAGGTTGGAAGAATATAAATGATGAAAACTAGAAAATAAATTCTCCAAAATAAAACTCTAATTAAGTTTACTTTCAAACATTTAAATTTTAAAAAATGCGAAAATTAGCCTTAATCTCTAATTTAAAGACAATTTTTGCAATTCTAATAATTGACCCATAATATTTAAATTCTTTGTATGTCCTACAGACGGCCTACCTTTTGCAAATCGTTTCACCACCAGGATGCCAGCCCAGTTGAAAAAAAATCGGAGTGGCGTACCACCAAAAAACATTCACAAAATGGTATGCCGAATCGAATAAACCTGACTCAGAGAGTCTCCCTTTAAAATTTAATAACTAAAATGTTACCTTTATTTTAGAAATCTTTTTGATTCAAATATTCAAATGGTTTCGATTTGGTGTCCCGATTTTGTAATCAAATAATAACATTTATATATCACCCGTTTTAAAGTAATTAAGATTTTAGGTTAAGTAATATTTATTTATCATAATTTTTAATTATTTAATTAAGTAAAATTTATATTTTTACTAAATTTACTATTCACTAGTTTCGAATTCATAATATTTCAACATATTCAACCCAATGAAAAGAATTGCATTTGTTTTAATCCTCGGCCTTTTTGCTTTTGTTTCAGACCAAAAACAAGTTTTAACTACAGAAGAATATAATGCTCTATCTGAATCAGAAAAGAGAAATATTAATCATGCTATTGACGGTTTAGATTTACTAGATCCTGAATTAGAAATTAGCCTTTTTGCTTCAGAGCCTATGATGACTAATCCAACCAACATGGATATTGATGACAAAGGAAGAGTATGGATTTGTGAGGCTTACAATTATAGAAATGCTCTTAATCCTAGAAACCCCTATAATAAAAAAGGAGACCGCATTTTAATATTAGAAGATACAAATAACGATGGAAAAGCAGACAAATCAAAAGTATTTTATCAAGGAGAAGACATCAATGCTGCACTTGGAATAGCTGTTTTAGGGAACAAAACATACGTTTCATGTAGCCCTAATGTATTTGTTTTCACTGATTTAGATGGCGATGATGTACCTGATAAAAAAGAAATATTATATACAGGAATTGGTGGGACCCAACATGACCATGGAATGCACGCTTTTATTTTTGGACCAGATGGGAAATTATACTTTAATTACGGAAATGCTGGCGAAGGCTTATTAACAAAAGACAAAAAACCAATCATAGATGAATTTGGTAATGAAATTAAAGCTAATGGAAAGCCTTATCGTGAAGGAATGGTATACAGAAGTGATTTAGATGGCTCAAACGTAGAAATATTAGCTTGGAATTTTAGAAATAATTATGAATTAACTATTGATTCTTATGGAAGAATGTGGCAATCAGACAATGACGATGATGGAAACAGGAGCACAAGGATAAACTATGTCATGGATTATGGAAATTATGGGTACAAAGATGAAATGACAGGTGCGGATTGGAGAGTCAGAAGAACAAATTTAGAAGATTCTGTATTTCATAAACATTGGCATTTAAATGACCCAGGGGTAATACCTAACCTTTTACAGACTTTTGCTGGTTCACCTACAGGTATTGTAATGTATGAAGGAAATTTATTACCTAAGAAGTTTCAAAATCAATTAATACATTGTGATGCAGGACCTAATATTGTTAGAGCATATCCTACTTCAAAATCAGGAGCAGGATTTAAAGGGAGTATTATTCCAATACTAGATGGCTCAAAGAAAGATAAATGGTTTAGGCCATCTGATGTAACTGTAGCTCCAGACGGGGCAATATTTATTTCGGATTGGTACGATCCTGGGGTTGGAGGACATGCCATGGGAGATTCAACCAGAGGACGAGTCTATAGAATTGCTCCAAAAAATAATAAACCTACTTTACCCAAATACGATTATTCAAATCCATCTGATGCAGTAAATGCTTTAAAAAGTCCAAATCAATCGATCCGTTTTATGGCATACCAAGCCATCCAAAAAATGGGTTTATCAGCTGAAAATGAACTAAAAAAATTGATTCAAGGCAATAATCCAATTTTTGCAGCTCGTGCTTATTGGCTTTTATCAGAAATAAATAATTATTATATAGAACATGCTTCCAAAAGCGAGAATGAAGATTTGAGAGTTTTGTCGATCAGAATGGCCAGAAAACACTATAAAAACCCATCTGAATTTCTCTTAGAAATGGCTGCAGACCCTTCAATACAAGTAAAAAGAGAAGTGGCCTTAGCCATTAGACATAAAAAACATCCAAATGTTTGGCTAAAATTAGTAGAAAGTTTTGATGGATCAGACCGTTGGTTTTTAGAAGCACTTGGAATTGCTGCGAATAATAATTGGGATGAGTATTTAGAGCAGTTAAAAAATAAAGTAGGAGAAGGATGGCTTCAAAATAATATTGTTAAAGAAGTAATATGGAGAAGTAGGAGTAAAAAAACAACTGCTTATTTGGAACAAATAATTAAAAATACCCCATTAATTCAAAGGGATAGATTCTATAGAGCATTTGATTTTCAGCAAAGTACCGATAAAAATGAAGTTTTATTGCGTTTAATTAAATCTTCAACTAGCTCAAATGAAAAGGTTACAATTTTTAAGCTTTTAGAAGAAAAAAGCCTAATGAATAACCCTATCCTCAAAAGAGAAATTCCCATTCTACTTACTGGAATTAAGAACAATTTGGATTTTATAACTATAATAAATAAATATTCAATAAAAACTCAGTTTGAAAGATTACATAACATTGTTATTAATAGTGCGGTAAGAACTGAATATGAAGATGCTGCCAAAACATGTGTAAAGCTTCATGGAAATGCTGGCTTAATAAAAGGAATGGCAAATAAAAGCACTGCATTTAAAGCAATTGATAGATATGGAGAAGTAGATGAAGATTTGATAACTGTAATCTTGACAAAAACTATTAAAAACAAAAATCTTGGTTTTGATTTAAGATTGCAATCAATGAAAGAAATGAGGGGAAGGGAAAGTGAAGCAAAATTATGGCAAATGTATAAAAGCAATCAAATACCTTCGGATCTAATAAATGAAGCTAAAATTATATTAAAAAGAACTTATAACTCTGATATTAGATCGGAAGCTAACAAAATTTTTGCTTCTGAGGATAATAAAAAAGCCTTGGATATGGAAAGAATATTTAATTTGAAGCCAAATATTTTAGCTGGAAAAGAAGTTTATGAAAGTTATTGCAGCACCTGTCATTTGGCTCAAAATTCAGGTATTGACTTTGGCCCAAACCTTGGCCAAATAGGCAATAAACTAACTAAGCAATCCCTTTTAAATGCAATTCTAAATCCAAGTGAAGGTATAAGTTTTGGATATGAAGGTAGTTTAATAACACTTAATAACGGTTCCACTTTACAGGCCATAATTACTTCTAAAACAGAAAATAATTATATGATTAAATATCCAGGACAATCTCAAATGAGTGTATTAAAAATCAAAAATACAAAATCTGTATTACCAATTGGAGAGTCTTTAATGCCTAAATTCCCTCTAAGTGAAAATGAATTAGCCAATTTGGTAGGTTATTTAGAAACATTAAAATAATAAATGACTAAGTACGAAATAACCATAGAATATTGCCCTAAATGCAATTGGATGCTCAGAGCCGCTTGGCTAGCTCAAGAAATTTTAGTAACATTTGAAAATGAATTGGAGAAAGTAAGTCTGAAACCATCATCAATAGCGGGAATATTTATTTTAAAAATAGGCGAGCATACAGTTTTTGATAGAAAAATAAATGGAGGTTTTGTAGAACCAAAAATATATAAACAGTTAATCAGAGATTACATTGCTCCTCAAAAGTATTTAGGGCATAGCGAGGATAAAGATTAATAAAAAGTCATTTTCTGACATTCAATTAAATGTTAATTTAATATTTGAAGAATATTTTATATGGTAATAGGAAATTTTAATTTGTATATTTATAAAGAAAATCAAGTTTTTAGTTTTTTCTTTTTTGCAGCAGGAAATAAAACATTATTTAATATTAACCTGTAGCCCGCAGAGTTGGGGTGAAGATTTAAGTCTGTTGGTTCTTCATTAACCAAATGCTGATAATCTTCAGGATCATGTCCTCCATAATAAGTCCAAAATCCTTTTCCTGCTGTACCATGCATATATCTAGCTTCGTCAGAAATTCTATTTTCAGCTAAAATTATAACTTCTGATTTAATATATTTTTTCTTAAATGCCGTAGTTTGTCCTAAAAATCCTTTAATTAAATTTTGGTGATTTTGAGTTAACATTGTTGGAATTGGATCATATTTAGCCGAAAATTCAAATAAAGTAAAATAATCATTACTTTCGTTTACTCCCCTATCCTGGGGTTGGTTATCAATATTCGAAAATTCAACTTCATAAGGATCTTCCACTAAAGCAAATCCTTTAAAAGCAAAACAATTATCATAATTTAACTTTGAGTTGGCAGAAGGATCGGCTCCATCACCATCATAAACAGATTCTACAATATCTAAACCTTGTGCTGACATCGAAATATCAAAAGTATCCGTCGCATTGCACATGGCAAACATATAACCACCTCCTAAAACAAAATCACTTATTTTCTTCGCTACTGCACCTTTTAATTGGGAAGATTTTGAAAAACCATATTTTGAAGCAATCCCTTCAACTTCTCGTTTCTGTTCTTGGTACCAAGCAGAGCTTTTTAGTCTTATAAATTTTCCAAACTGCCCTGTAAAGTCTTCGTGGTGTAAATGTAACCAATCGTATTCTGGTAATTTACCAGACATTACTTCGTCGTCATAGACTTTAGTAAATTCTATTTCAGCGTATGTTAAGGCTAAAGTAACTGCATCATCCCAAGGCTGTGTACTTTTTGGAGAATATACTGCGATTTTAGGGGCTTTTTGTAATTTAACTGCATCCATATTAACATCCGGGTTCTTAACAATGCTGAGAATATTTGATGCATTTGCTTCAGAAATCACTTCATAACTAATTCCTCGAATCACACATTCATTTATAAAAATTTGGCTTACTGGAAACATAAAACTTCCACCACGGTAATTTAATAACCAATCTATCTCAGTATCATAGTTTTTTAAAACCCAAAATGCCAATCCATATGCTTTAAGATGATTTTTTTGAACATCATCCATTGGAATATAGATTTGATTTGCCAAAACTTTAAAACTTACCATAAAAAAAATGATAAACGGCAAAATGAACTTCTTCATACGTTTGTTTGATAAAAAATGAATACAGAAATTTGCATACAAAACTAAAAAAATGACATTAAATTGTATTATCGCTTTTTTCGACAACCAATATCAAAGTCAAAAATAATTCCAAGTATTATTATTACCAAAATTAAATGAATTTAAAAGAAAATATATTTGAAAGTTTAAGATCAATTCAATCTAATTTATTAAGAACCGTGCTTACTGCAGCAATAATTACTTTTGGCATAACTGCTTTAGTAGGAATTTTAACAGCAATTGAAGGAATGCAAGGTTCAGTAAATAAAAGTTTTGAGGGATTAGGAGCTAATTCTTTTGATATAAAAATTGAACAAAACAACGGCCGGAGGATGCGTGGAATAGCTAAAAAACAGCAAAAACCAATCTATTTTAAGCAAGCTATTCGTTTTAAAGATAAATTTTCAAATCAAACAAATGCATTTGTAAGTATTTATACTTTTGCCTCACAAAACGAAACAATAAAATATTTATCTGCCAAATCAAATCCAAATGTATTAGTTGTAGGAATTGATGAAAATTATATGGGTTTAAAAGGCTATAAATTTCAAAGTGGTCGAAATATATCAAATATTGATAGAAACTATACGAATAGAGTTGTGATTCTCGGTAATGAAATTGCATTAAAGATGTTCCCAAATACTAATCCATTAAACAAAGAAATTACCTTAATGGGTGAAAAATATTCCGTTATTGCTGTTTTAGAAAAGAAAGGTAGTATAACTGGAGGTGGTGATGACAGGGTTGCATTGATTCCTTTAGAATGCGCAAAAAATTACGATAATAATGGAAGATATTCTTATGAAATTTCAACTTCTGTCCCAAACTCAACCAACATTGATTATACCATTGGAGAGGCTACAGCAGTAATGCGAGGAGTTAGATCTGATAAAGTGTATGAAGAAAATTCTTTTAAAATAGAACAATCTGACGCTCTTTTAAAAAATTTTGATGAGGTTACAGGCTATTTAAGGATTGGAGGATTTGGAATATCATTTATTACTCTTTTGGGGGCTTCTATTGCTTTAATGAATATTATGATGGTATCAGTAACAGAGAGAACAAGAGAAATTGGTGTAAGAAAAGCATTGGGAGCATCCAAAAAAAAAATTAGAATGCAATTTCTAATTGAAGCCATTGTAATTTGTATAATGGGCGGTATAGCAGGAATACTATTAGGGATTACAGCTGGTAATGTTGTTTCTTATTTTCTGGCAGGCCAGGGAGGTGGTGTTTTCGTGATTCCGTGGAATTGGATATTGTTAGGTTTTACAGTTTGTATTGTTGTTGGACTGATTTCTGGATATTATCCCGCCCATAAAGCTTCTAAATTTGACCCAATTGAATCCTTAAGATATGAATAAATAAGTGATTCATGATGAACGATTTGTAAATAAAAAAGGCTTTGTTCTATTTAATCGGATATAATTTATATGTTTGTGTATGAAAACAGATGAAATACAATCTAAACTATCTTTGTTAAGTGTATCGGATCAAGAATTGGTTCTACGTCAACTGGATTATTTATTCAAAGAATTGGAAATTGATGTTTTAGCAATCCAGGAAGAGATTAAGGAGTCTGAGAGCCGTCATTGCCCTCATTGTTCAAGCAGTAAAACTGTGAAATCGGGGAAGGAACATGGAGTTCAGCGATTCCTTTGCAGAGGCTGCAAGCACTCTTTTCGTGCAAGCACTGGTAGTTTTAATGCACGTTTTAGAAAGGGGAAAGGCGAATTACTTAAATTATACCTACGACATTTTCTAACAGCA
>JANOMP010000401.1:0-11886 GCA_031420365.1 Cytophagaceae bacterium | reverse complement strand
ATTTTAATCTCGAAAGCCTTCGGGACACACACAGTTTAAAAATTAGAAAAGTATGAAAAATTCAAGAACTCCATCCCGATAGATTCTATCGGTATGAGGGTAAGGAGTATTTTGGGCTTTTAAAAAAAAGAAACAATGCCTTGAGGTAGAAAAAGTAAAAATAAATCAAAAAAAGGCCTACTTTAACACCTACAGAAAAGCCGCCTAAAATCTACTAAGTGGCTACTTTATCGACTTTGACTCCGCACCAGTTTCGCCGAACACATCGGGGGCGGCCTTCCGCTAGCAAAAAGCCGAAATGTCGAACCACCCAAAAGTAGATTGTGGTTAGGGTGATGCGGCATCCCGACTTTCTTCTACACGGCTAAATGTTATAGCCAGTGGTTCTTTCCTTCGTCATTGTCCGCCAAGTTTAATGATTTTACCTTTTTCTTGTTGCTCGGTTGGTTCGTCTGTTTCGTCTGAATAGTAAGCGTAAAAGTCAGAATGAACGTCACCTAAATAGTCGTGAAATCCCCAACCAATGCCACTTGTATCACTAACAACTTTACCTGCTCGGTCTGCAAATTTGTCAAGCAAGTTTTCTTTTTTCATTAGGGTCAATGCGGCAACATAAGTTGTCTCCATACTTGAATAAAAACCTTCGTCAATGTCGCCAAAGTCGTTTGTAAATATTACTCCTGTCTCAACGTAAAATAGCATAAGGTCAGCAAGAGAGTCCGCAGAAGTCCCAAGTTTTTTGAAGTCACTAATTGCTTGTTTGCCGTCTTTAAGTTTATAATTGTATCCACGCTTTGGATAAAAGGCTTCAAATACTTTGTCCCGATACTTGCCGAAAAGCTCTCTCTCGTTGGGGTTAACGTAGAAGTCGAAAAATTCCTTAACGGATTTGTTTTTTTTATATAGGTCAGCCACAAGGTCAATAAGTTTGTCCTTGTCGAGTTTTTTTAGTTCTTTCTTTATGTCGGTCAGTCCCATTTTTTTTGTTGTTACGGTGTCGTCCTACCATTGGCTATAACGATAAGTATATGAATAGTAGGCGTTTGCGTTGCACTTCACTTGCAAAATACACAAGGGTTGGATCGGGCTACAACCCTTGAATTTACTATTAAACCGCCTATTTTTTATATACATTGTTATGTGCCGCTTTTATTTTGTCATGTCTTTCTACTCTTTGATGTATCCCTGGAAGTTGCTAATGGTTCTCCTTTTAATATTAAATTTAATTTATTTTTTTGTTTTTCTAACTGTTCAACTTTTAATTTTAATTCTTTCAATTCCTTGTTTATATTCTTTAATTCCGTTTTCGCTTTCGATGCAATTAAATAATTTTTTCCAAATTTTTCTTCTACTAATTTTTCAACTTGTGACCTCAAAAGTCTAAAAAAAGGATTACCATAAATAGATCCTTCTCGAAATTGCAATTTGCCTTCATTGATTCCATTTATAATGTCTTTTTGTGTTAATCCAAATTCTATAGATGCAGTTTTATCACTCAGCGACCCGTCTTTCTTTGTCCATTCTTGTTTAGGCTCACTATAATCCATAGTTGTCTTATTTTAATAACCTTTTATTGACTAATTCTTTGTCAAAATATTCTGGGTCATATTGCCCACCCAACCATTCAAGCATTTCTTTATATTCAGGATGTTTTATATTTTTTATCGTTTCAAGTAAATCGTAAAAGCCCCAAACGCCCCCACAGTCCTCTGGTGGACAATTGAGTTCTCCGTCTATACAGGTTGGATATTTTACATTTTCTTCTTTTTGTAAAAACTTTTCTACCTTTATTGAGTGTTTCCAACTATCCCCAAAGTCGTAGGTATATTCAAATTTCCCTTTGGTATCAGAGATTACGGCCCCAAGAGATTTTTTTGATGAGTCAAGAAGCTTACGGCCCCAACCTTCACCATCTTTGTGCGGTACTCCTATTCTACATCCATTTATGTTAAATTCATAGAGGTGTCCACCGTCCCATCCCATTGTTGTCAGAATGATATAGTGAAATTGGGAAAAAGTTGTTGATTTGTCTACCAGTATTCGTCTCCAAATAGGCGGTTTTGTCCCTTGTAATGTGATTTTTAGTTGAATGATATCGTTCATTGCCCGTTGTTTTTAAAGTGGCACATAATCTCTAAGTATTTATCGAAATGTCGACCCAGCCCTTTGGGCCTTTGACCTTGTAAAAATAGGAAGAAATTTTTATTGTATTATTTATTAAATCAATACTTCGTTAAAAACAGATTTAAGTAATTGCTAGTCAGTGAATTAAGTGTTAAAAAAAATAGGATAAACATTAAAAATTAGTACCTTAGAGTCTTTTCAACGAAACAAAAAAGGCACTATTTTGCAAGTTTATCCCAGTTTACAACAAAACTTGATTTGAAAAACTAATGTTTGATTAACCTCAAAACTGTCTTTGGAACACGAATCCCCGCCTTTTGGGTAGGTGCTGTTATGCCTTCGTTGTTCTTTCTCGGTCGTGCTTGTCTGTCCATTTTGGTCTGTCTTAGTGCCTTGGCTTGGTGGCTCTTTTGGATTTTTTAGCGTTGGTCGGTGCGTTGAAAAAAATACAAATGTGCCACCAAATGCGTTGGGTTTATCCTACTTGGTTTTCTCTATACTGGTCTTTGATACTTGCGTGCCAAAACTTACCAAGTGAACCAGCTTTAAATTCATACCATAAATTTTCTGGAAAGTCGTAATACTGCCAAACAGCACCCGTGCTTTTAAATTCAATTTCTAAAGTTGAAGTATTCGGGTCGTAACCAATACTTGTAATCATTGAAGATTCTACATATTCTCTGTCCATATTTTTAAAATTTTTGTTGTCTAATTCGTGTAACTACTACTTTGTAGTTTTCTGTGTTTTCGGGATGCGCTTCTTGCCATTTCTCAACTAATTTAGGGTCGTCACTTGTCGGACTTGGAACATTTAGTTTTAATCTAACTCTCGAAGGAATTTTTATCGCCTCGCCAACGATAATAGCTTCACCTGTTCTTAAAGATGGAAGTAAGTCAATCAAACTATTTAAATTGTCAGGTGCAGAAGATTTTACAATTGATTGGTCGCCTGAATTCGTCAAACGTAAAGCTATAAATGTTCCTACCTGTGCTAAAATAGTTTCAGAAATTTCAGATGGTCTTTGAGAAATTACCAAAGCTCCTAAACCAAATTTTCTCCCTTCTTTAAATACTTTTTCAACCGCTAATTTTGAATAGCTGTTATTGTCATTTTTGTTTAGATAGTTATGAGCTTCCTCGTAAGCAAGTAACAACGGTCTGTTTTTACCTGTATATGTTTCGTGTCTGCCCCAAAACATACTATCATAAATAAAACGAGTAATAAGTCCAACTGTGATGTCCAAAACTTCAAAAGGCACTCCGCTTAAATCAAGTATTGCCAGTTTCTTTTCGCTACCAATCCACTCGTTGAGAAGATTGTGCAAGTCTTTTGGTGAAGTTGCATCTTTAAAGTCTCCTGGATTGAACAAAAAATCATATCTCGAATCTTTTAACCTTGAAAGAATTTTTTTCTCGTAGGAATAAAAGTCATTATGCTGTGTTTTAAAAGGAGAATTGATTGTGGCAGTTGATAAATGAGAAGTGAATTTTGCACCAATTAAGTTTTCGCAATCTCCCTCATTTTCTATTACCGCATTCTCTCTTGTTTGTTCATCCTTCTTGGTTGTTGTAAAACTTGCATTTAACCACCAGTTCATTTCGTGCCAAAGTTTTCTTGCACTAAAAGGAATTGGCGAATCAGCAGTAACAAAATCAGGATTGACAACACCAGCTTTTAAAGCACAATTTTCTTTTTTCAAATTGGTAACCAATTCACGGAATAATCTATAGTCGGGCTTTTGGTCGTCAGTTGGTTTTGCACCAACAAGAAAATAAGCTAACTCATCAAAGCTCATTAACCAAAATGGTATAAAAAGGGGATTAGCAACTTCATTAATTTTGAAAACTTTAGCATCAGGAAATGCACTTGAATATTCTCCGTGAGGGTCAACTAATATTACTCTTGAGCCTTGGTATCCATCCAATATGGCTTTTAAAATACTTACTGTTGTATTCGATTTGCCACTACCAGTAGAACCTAATATTGCACAATGTCTTAAAACAAGTTTGTGTAAGTCAGCATAAACACTTAAATTTTCAGATGATGAATGTTTGCCGATTTCTATTGAGCCGGCATCTTTTTTACCATAAATGTCGAAAAGGTCTTTTTCAATTACAATGTGAACTTCATCATTTATAGTTGGATAAGTCCCAATACCTTTTTCAAAATCATCGTCACCGATTTTCTCTCCAACCAGTTGAACGGTCAAAAATCGTGAACCAAAATTATACTTTAAAAATGCTTCGTCTGTTTTGTTTGGTGTATTGCTTACCGAAGAAACAATTCCATAAATAGTAATATTACCGATTGGAATTTTAATGAAAGTTCCGATTTGTCCTATTTTGTAAAGTCTTCCGTTAATGATAGGTGCAGCCGATGGAATATCGTTAGAAACTTCGACTTCAACCGTTCCCGAATCAACACGAATGATATGTCCTAAATATGTTATTTCGGTTTTCATTTTACGATTGTATCTATTGCTTCCTTTTTTCCTGAATTAGAAATAAGGAAATTTACAAGTTCATTAAAGTCGCCAAGTTTAAATTTACCGTCTGTTTCATCCCAATAAGAATCTGCCTTTTCATTTGGCTTTAGGTCAGTTGAAATGTATTCCCATTCTCCAAGGGTTCCGTTTATTATTGCTTTTTTAGGTCCGAAAACATTAAGGTTCATATAAGATGAAGTTTGATTATGTAAACTTTCTACTTCTGAATCTTGGAAGAAAAAAACCAAGGCTGTTAGGCGGTTATTTTGTCTTAAACAGTTGAATATAATTTCGTTTATGTGCTGGTCTGAAAAGGAGTAACCTGTGAATACAAATAATAACTCACCGCTTAAAAGATAATTTTTAAGCCTGTCGAAATAAGCAATGAATGGTTGCTTTTTTGATGAATCATATTTCTCTTTCGATGGATAAATTACTAACTCATTTTCCTCTTTTTTGATATTTTCAATTTTACCAATTCGGATAATTTTCTGTGCTTTTGTTTTCGGGTCTAATTTCCAAAACCAACTTAATGAACCGTGGATTTTCCAAAGTCTAATCCAGTTTTGAGTTAAGTCGTTTTTATTTACAAATTGGTCAATGCTCTCTTGCCAAAAGAATGGCTCGTAAGAGCCAACAAAACCGTCAAAATAGGGTATTTGGCTAGCCTCTAATGATTTTTCAATTATTAGGTCATAGTTAGTAGTAAATACTTCTTTAGAGAAATCACGATTTAAAAGGCTAAGCCAAGCAAAAAACTTTTTGGTTTTTTCAATGTCAGCTTCGGCTTCTTTTTCTGCTATGATATCGTAAATGATTGTGCATATTTCTTTGTCAAGCAACTTTGCTGATTCTCCAGTTACTCCTTCATATTTTTTATTGTCCTTTTCGCCTGTAATTTCTCTTATTCTACGGATATGATTTAAGATGTCTTCAATATTTACGTTTCTGTCTGTAATAGATGTTTCTAAATCGGCTTTTACAATTTTAAAATTAGCAAGAAAGTCAGCGGTTAATTTTGCTTCAATGCCTGTTGTGAGTTGCTCAACATTTGGAATTTTCAACGCACAAGATGTCCCTGCGCCAAAAAAGAAACCAACATTTTTAGAGTATGATAAATGCGTCTTTAATTCTCTAACTTCTCTTATTACGTTTATTTTTTCCATTGATGTTTCTCTGTCTTGTGAATATGATTATTGTTGGAGGGCAAAATTAAATGTGCTTGCAAATGCGTTGGCTATTTCACTATGAAAATCACATCGGCAAGTGAAGCATATTTATTCGCAGAGGTTTTTGGAAAATTAAATTTAACTTCTAACTTTTTTGTATTGTCTGGTGTGTGTTTGAAATTGTCAAGGTATTTGAAAATTGTTGGTTTTAATAATTCCAAGTCCCTTTTTAGTTTCCAAGAGCTTGAAAAATCATTTGTGTCAACCAAGACTAAAAACATTCTGTTTTCAGAACCAAAGCGTGGAGCACTTTGATTTTCATAAAGCCACTTTGATAATATTTGCGGATTGGCTTGTGCTTCTTTGAGAACTTCTAATTTCTCATCTTTTAATTTTTTAAGAACCCCATTTGAAAATTTGTCATTCTTATTTTTTAATTTCTCTGTTATCTCATAATAAATATCACTTGGTTTTGCTTTCTTGTCAAAGAGAATATTTGCTTCTTTAGCTTTTGTTTTTAAGTAAGTTAATTCCACCGGATAACCTTTTTCATTTCTCTTTTCTTTTATGTATTCGGATGGAAGATAAGTTACTTTCAAATCAAACGGAATATCGTTGATGAAAAAGTCAACGCTTTTAATTTGTCCAACTGTCGGAAGAACGGATTTATGAGATTTAAAGATATGCTCAATCAAAATGCTTGACCAGTGATTATACCAACTGTTTAAAACATACGCTTGAACGAGAGGGTGAATTTCTTTTTCAAATTTGGAAAGTAATTGATCGTAGGATTTATAAACCTTCACATATCTGCTTACCAAAAGTTTATTCAAATCATTCTGATAATCTCCCCACTCAAAATGCTTGAGTTTGAAAAGTTCCGAAACTAATTGTACGGTATCGAGAGATGTAAGTTGCTGTTTAGATTTTTCTTTTATGTAATCGTCTAAATAGACCGTGAGATTCCTTTGAATTCTTACTCAAAAGATTAAATAGTTCTGCGAATTGTTTTCCAGATGCTGTTTCTTCCAGTTCAATTTTATTTTGCTCAACAAATTCGGCAATTAATTCTTTGCGAATAATGGATTTAGTTTTTAGCCAAAGCAGTCCGCCATTATCAGTATTAAATTCTTGAAGCTGTTCGCTTTCGTGGAGTTTCTTCCAGTAATTAAAATCTTTCATTAGCTAATTGTTGTTGATTGGTTGGTACAAAATGTTTTTTCTTCGGTTTGCAAACGAATAATATCTCTTGACTGCCTGCAACACTTCCTTTTCCTCCTCTGCCGTTATGATAGGTTTTTGCTTCAACCTTTACGTCTCTATATTTTGAAATTATCTTTTCAAACTCTTCAATTCCCGGATAGCTCCGATTATTGTAACTGATTAACCAATTGGGGATTTCTTCTGAAAGTTCAAAGAGTTTTTCAAAAGAGTTTATTACATCACGTTTTTTGTCAAAGCCACTAACTCGTTGTGGTTCGTATCGTTTTATTCCGTTTATAAATTCTTTATCCTTCCAATATTCCGTGTATGTTTCAAGTAAATGGTAAAAACCCTGATAGTCTGCGTGACTGTCGCAATACGGAGGGTCGAAATAAGCTAAATCAACATTTTTAACTGTTGGCAATAACTCTAAAATATTTTTATTAAAACTCTGATTATCTTGGTTGTTGTCGAAAACAGCATTGTTGTATTTTGGAAGTATTTCTTCAAAAATATCTTTAATTGGTCTTATTAAACTTCTGTTACGTTTTATTCTTTCGGGGTCACTCGCATAAACCAACGCTTGTGTATGACCAAAATGTCCCATAGTAATTTTTCTTGTCATACTTCGGTTAATCACGGCAAAGGCAATTGCTTGTTTGATTGGATTTTCTAGTAATGGTATGTTTGCCCTGAAATTGTCTAAAAATTCTGCTTCTTCTTTTTCAAAAAACACATTTGTAAATGTGTTTTCCATTAATTCAAATTCATTTTTGTTTATAGATTTTTGAAAAAGAAGTTTTAAATCATCATTGTTAAGTTTATTGTCTTTATTTTCAATTAGAGCTAATCCAATTTGATTATTGAAATTTAAGAAGTCGTTTGTTATTGTTTTGTATCCAATTTGTTTGAATAGATATGCAACCGACTGTGAACCTGCAAATGCGTCAATAGCGGTTTTTACATTTTCGGGGATAAACCTATTTATCCAAGCCAAATGAGTGTGTTTAGCACCTAAATACTGTGGCTCTGGAAACTGATAGTTGAAATATTTATATTCTTCAAAAAGCATTTTTATCTCTCTTAATTTTAAGTCGGCAAGTTACGATTTTTATCTTTTTTATTGACCAAAACTATTTCCAAATTGTCAACAGTTCACTTGTCTGGTGATGGGTGGGCTTTGGGTGCGGTTGGGCAAAATTAAATGTGGTGTTTTTGTGTCGGCAAGTGCGTAGGCAAAACACCACATTTAATTTTGCGAAGGGTTGGCTGTCTTTCATTTTTTCTGTCTATGTTTTGAATGTCTGTCTGTCTTTTTACAATGAGGCATAACGGTTTGGCGCTTGGCGAAGAAGCGGATTTCGGAGCACTAAACTGTCCGCCTGCACTGAAACTTGATACGAAGCACAAAGCTTCATTTATGTTTGTGTCTTGCTTTTTTCCAATTCAGCGGCTTCTTTTTTCAATTGTCCATAGGTAAAAGGAGCTAACATTAACCCAAAGAAAGATTTGGGATAGTTGGGCATTTCTTCAATTCCAATGTCATCACTAGGTTCCTCGCCCTTTGGTAAATAGAAAGTCCCAAATAGAATGTCCCAAAAAATAACATCACCGCCGTAATTGGTATGCCCAACCACATGGCTCTTTGAATGATGATAACGGTGGTTTTTAGGGCTTGAAAATATATAGTCAAAGGGTCCCAAAATTAAATCCAAGTTAGTATGTTGGAATCTTCCGATAGTACGGCCAAGTAAGTTTGTTACAAAGACAATTTCAACCGGGGCTTTTATTAAAGCAAAAGGAATAGCCCAAATAATGCTCGAAACCAAGCCTTCGAGTGGATGCGACCGAGTGCCATTGAACCAATATAGCCTTTCTGAAGAATGATGAACTGCATGCCAACGCCACATAAATTCGTTGGTGTGCATCCAGCGATGATACCAATATCGAAAAAAATCAACTACTGAAAGCAAAAGTAAGACTTGCACAACAGGGTGAAGTTCAATGGGCCAAATCTGCTTTCCAATTTCAGGAGAAATTTCTTGAACAACCCATGCAGTGGCCGCTATTCCGAGAGGTTTATTTATGTAGTCGCCCCAAAGTTTACCGCCAAAAAACATAAACCAATCGGAGGGTAACTCGGTGTCGTCTTGCCATCGTTTACTCCACGGAATCAGTCTTTCTAAGGGTGCAAAAATAGCCCCAAATACCAAAAACATAAATATAGTATCTGTGAATGTTTTGAATTTTATTCCGTTTTCGACTAGTTTAAATCCAATTACGAAAGTTAAAACCATGAAAAGAGGGTAAATGGTTACTTGTAATATTTTCTTAAAAAGAGTACCCTCAATTCTCTCGGCCAAAGGGTCAATTTGCCGTAATAAAAACCGAATTGGTGCTAGCATATACCGATGGGCTAGCATCTCGACGGGACGAATAAAACGAGTGAGAAATAACTCAATATTTCGTAAAAATTTCATAAGGTTTAAGGTTTAATGTTTAAGGTATAAAATGTCAATATTTAATCGTTTATTATTTCTTTTTCAAAATCGCTTTCATTTACCCAGCCTAATTTAAATTTTTCTCCTTTCATAAAGCGCTCATAAAAACCATTAATGTCTGTTTTTGGGTATTGCTCGTAAAGGCGGCCGTAGCCTTGCATACGCAGGTCGCCTTGTGCCAATAATTTCTCCTCCATTTCTTTCTCCATTGACTTTTTAATGACTTGCAATTTAGTGTTTTGAGCTAAATTAATTACACAATCGGGGTCTTTTTTTAAATCGTACAATTCTTCGGTGGGGCGTTTGCCAAAAGCTAAGCTCCAGAAATATGTATCAATGCCTTTACGTCTGTTGTCTAGAAGCATTGTTTTAATAGCTCCACCATCACAATTTAGATAACCCGTTTCAGGATTACAGGCTGGCCAACGGTCGGGTTCAAAATTTTTGAGATATAGAAACCCGTTTTTGTGTATTCCTCTTACAGGATAGCCTTCGTCTTTCGGTCTTCCAAAATCGTGGCGTTCTTGTCCTACCAATTGGAAATTTCTATTGGCCTCCACTTGTCCTGCCTTGCTTGAATTAAAAATAGAAACCAAACTTTTGCCTGTTATAGGCCTCATTCCCGAGTTTAAGGGAGTAATGCCTGCCACTTCTAGAAATGTTGGGGCGAGGTCGGTCATGTTTACGTAGTCATTTACAACTCTGCCAGTGTTTTTAATGCCATTTTTCCACATCACAGCAAAAGGTACGTGGTTAGCGTTTTCATATTGATTGCCTTTTACACGTGGAAACGGCATTCCGTGATCAGAGGTGAACACTATTAAAGTGTTATCTATTTGACCGTTTTCTTCCAATGTTTTCAAAACTCGTGCAACGTGACTGTCCATGTATTCAATCTCCATTGCATAATCTAATAAATCATGGCGTGTTGTTTCTGAATCGGGGTAGTATTTTGGAATTCTGTCCACCATTTCCAATTTTTTGCCTCCTTTGGCTACACCACTTCCATATTCGTAAGCTCGATGTGGCTCGATGAAACCCAACCAAAAAGCCCAAGGCTTTTCATTGGATTGATTCAAAAATTCTGCAAAGTTGCTTGCATAATCATTGTTAGAAATTTCTTTGGTGGGAGGGGTAGTTTTATGGGTCGAAAAGTCTCTAATCAATAATTCTCGCTTGCTTCCGTCTTCTTTTAATGCTTCACCCGGGGCGTAACCTTTACCCGTATATCCCACAAAATAGCCGTTTTCGTGCAAGGTTTCTGTGTAGGTTTTGAAATAATTGGGAAAGAAAATTCCATGATTCATGGCGGCATCCAACTGCCATGGATTTCTACCAGTCAGCATACAGGAGCGAGAAGGAGCACATTTTGCATTGGGGGTGTAAGCATTTTGAAACAAAATCCCTTCTTTGGCTATTTTATCGAAGGCGGGCGTATTCACCCATTTCCTACCATAGGCACTCATGTCAAAGCCTGCATCATCAGCAACTATGTAGAGGATATTAGGTTTTTTATCCTCTTTCACAGTTTGTTTATATGCAGTAATGATTGGTATTAAAAGTAATAAAAGAAGTATTTTTTTCATTGTTTATAAAGTCAATATTAGTTAATATCTATCATATTTCCTACTTTAAGTATTTCGTTTTCCTCGAAAACTTCAAAAATCCTAGCTCTTATTTCTCCTGAATTGGGTTGATGTAATGTCAAAATCATTTTACTATCAAAAGTATTAAAAATCATTGCATGACCGCCGTCTTTTTTAAATAGTTTTTCTTTTAGTTTTCATTTACATTCAGTTTACCATTAGATGATTCGGCCAAACCTACAGCATAGCCTTTATCGCCGAAACTCGACCATAGCATTAATAATTTGCTGCCTTTATTCCTATAAAACCAAGGGCCATCGGTTATATAGCCAGAAGTATTCCCTGCTTTTACTGTTTCCAGTTTTTTTGCCCATGTGGCTTCTGTAGCTTTAAACATGGTTTTTGGTTTACTTTTAGAATTTCTTAAATCTTCAGTTAGTGCCATCATCTCCATGGTTTCGTCTTCTATTTGTATCCATTCATGATAGAAAATCTAAAAAATAATTGAGCCTGAAATATGGAAAATTCCGAGATTTACTAAAAATTTGAAAACTTCAAGGAGACCCTAAATAAATGGGTCACGAATAAGGGCTACGGCTTGGCGATGTGGTGGTATTTGAAAATCGTCAGCCCGTAACTGCTGCTGAATAAACCACTATGGACTAAAAGTCCATAATTTTCGTACAGACTGAAAGTCTGCCTATTCAACGATGAAATTTGTGTTGTCATTAGAATCAGGATTTCTATGATGTTCCAAATATTCATTTACCATTTTATCTGTAATATTCCCCGTACTCCAACAACCAAATCCTATTGC
>JANOMP010000400.1:0-3507 GCA_031420365.1 Cytophagaceae bacterium | reverse complement strand
AAAAAAAAATATCCGAAACGGCTTTTTATTATATGGCTTTCATTATCAATACATTATAAAAAAAACTAATCGCAATATTACCGACACTCAAAAAAACAGTTAGATTAACCGACTCGTTGGGCGCAATTATCACAACCATCTTTTAAATGTGAGGTGATAGAACCGAACCCATTTAAATAATTTTATCCTTAATATTTTGACAGGTTCTTTTGTGTAAAAATTTTCTTTCCTAATTGTGGTAATTTGTATCATAATCAAATGTTTTAAATTGTATCAAATTTCTTTTCGCTATCCCAATAAAAAGTATAATACTTTTCATGGTTTAAATTTCGGTTTAGACCTGCTTCTATTTTGTCAATATCTCTTATGCTTTTACCCCTTAAATCCATTCTCTTAATGACTTTACCAGAAGAAAATTCTTTTACTTCCAAGTACGCAAACAAACTGCGCCCAACATGGGTATTGTCGTTATTGGGGCTTGACGGAAGCTGTGTTTCATCTTTTTGTTCGCTATTTAGCTTTTGTTCCAGCATGACATTATTAATTTAACTGTGAATAAAATTTGTACTTTAGTTTTTCAATTTTACTTCGGTTGCCGAGCAGACGTATTTTAAATATCCCAACAACGGCAATACCTGGCGTTACAAGCAAGTGTAGGACGACCGACAACTCGACAATAAACCGACAGAAACGGAGGACGAAAATGCCAACGCTTCACAAAATTAAAAGAGGTGTTTTGCCTAAGCACTATCCAACTCTAAAACACCACATTTAATTTTGCCTAACGCTCCAAAGCCCACCCACCACCCGACAAATAGGCGGTTGACAATTTGTGAGTTAGCCGAAGTAAAACGACCGCAATTATCCATATATTTGTTTGTAGATTAGAAACCTTAAAAAAAATAAAAAATGCGACTAAAAAAAACGGCAGAAAAAAAATATATAACTGAAGACAACGACACTCTAACAATGGTTGAAGAACCACAAATTGAGATGTTTATCGAACGTCATAATTTTACTTTTACTCCGACAAATGGAGCATTAAAAAATCCTTATTCAGTAGTTTCATTATTTTCTGGTTGCGGTGGCATGGATTTAGGATTTTACAAAGAAGGCTTTAAAATACTTTGGGCAAACGATATTGACCCAGTAGCTTGTGAAACATATAAGAGAAATATTGGCGACCATATAGTAGCGGGCGACATAACGAAAATTGATTATAAAAAAATTCCTAATTGCGATGTATTGCTTGGAGGTTTTCCCTGCCAAGATTTTTCTATGATTTGGAAACGAGGAGGAATTACCACAGAAAGAGGAAATTTATATCGCAACTTTGTGGATTTAGTGGATTTGAAAAATCCGAAAGTGTTTATAGCCGAAAATGTAAAAGGCCTTTTATCAGCTAACAAAGGAAAAGCAATTGAACAAATAGTTTCTGACTTTTCAACGACTGGTAAATTTGGTTACAATATAACTGTAAACCTTATCAATTTTGCAGACTATGGAACACCGCAATTGAGACAAAGAGTTTTAATTATTGGAACAAGAAAAGACATAAAAGAAAAATTTACAATTCCCAAACCTACACATACATCAGACAATTATGTTACTGCAAGAGAAGCTTTAAAAGGTGCTGAAAAAGTTAAGTTTAATAATGAACACCAAAATGTTCAACCATCAACAATTGAAAAATTAAAACTAATTCCAGCAGGTGGTAATTTTTCCGCCATTCCCAAAAGTTCACCTCATTATGTAAAAGGAATGATTTCACACGTATACAGAAGATTACATCCCGACAAACCTTCAACAACAATTATTGCAGCAGGTGGTGGAGGAACTTGGGGTTATCATTTTGACGAGCCAAGACCGTTGACAAATAGAGAAAGAGCAAGACTTTTTGGCTATCCAGACGATTTTGCTTTTGTTGGTTCAATTACAGAAGTTCGCAGACAAATAGGAAATTCAGTTGCTCCAATCGGCATTCAAGTTTTTGCAAAACACATTAAAAAATTTCTAACCCAAGTTACAGCCAATGTTCACTAATACAGAAAACTTCGGAGGAAATTTTAAAAATATTTTAAAGCAAGAATTTAAAACATCAAAAAATATTGTTGTTGCATCAGGTTACGCATCTGCCGACATACTTCAAGAATTCAAAAACGACTTTATAAAAATTGCTAAAGATGGCGGTAGTGCTAAGTTGTTGCTTGGTATGGCTTTTTATGAAGGCTTGAGCCAAACAAAACTTGATATTTTAAATTCGCTTTGCATAGACCTAAATAAACTCAATAAAAATTCTGGAGTTTATGTAACTTATACAAGAAAATATCACGGTAAAGTTTACCATTTTGACACAGGCAAACAAGACAATATTTTTGTTGGTTCATCAAATTTTTCATCTAGCGGAACATCTGGAAATATTGAATGCACAGTTTCTGTAAGCGACACTATAACCAAAACAAAAGTTAAAGATTTTCTATCCTACCTTCTATCAAAAGAAAATTCCGTTTCAATTTTAAAGGCTGACATTGTTGTTCCTGGCTCAAAGAAATACAAAGAAAAAGTTTCATTAGTTACCCTGGACAGTTTAAAACATTACGACCCAACTTCAATTGACATTTCAAAACTTCCAAAGTTCATTTATCCGCTTGACAGGGTTGCAGAAAAGGAAAAATCGAGCCTTAATGTATATTTCGGCAAAGGACGCTTAAATTCAAAAACAGGACACGTAAAACCACGACCTTGGTATGAAATTGAGTTGATAGCTAATGTGCAACTATCATCAAATCCTTTGTATCCAAAAGGCGACTTTGACGCATACACAGACGATGGTTATATAATTCCAATGAGGACACAGGGCGACTATTATAAAAATATACGCTCTAAAAAAAGTTTACAAATATTTGGAATGTGGCTTAAAGGTAAACTTCAAAAAGCAGGCGCATTGATACCTTTAACGCCAGTAACAAATGACACTTTAATGAGTTACGGTAACGACACTTTAACTTTTGCAAAAATTGCAGACGGAAAATATTTTATGAAATTTTAGCCAACGCTATTGGTAGCACATTTGCATTTTTTGCCAACGCAAAAGCCAAACAAAAAAATGCAAAAGAGCTACCAAGCCAACGCACCAAGAGACCGCAACTATGGACAACAGAGCAACGATAGAAAGAACACCAGCTTGTAACAGCACCTACAAGAAATTGGCGGTTCAGTTGTTAAATGGAGCTTTGTGCTTCGTATCAAGTTCAGTGCTGGCAGACAGT
Source organism: Cytophagaceae bacterium (assembly GCA_031420365.1). Taxonomy (GTDB): domain Bacteria; phylum Bacteroidota; class Bacteroidia; order Cytophagales; family Spirosomataceae; genus Leadbetterella. The sequence continues at coordinate 238 of JANOMP010000400.1, read as the reverse complement.
TTAGTGCTCCGAAATCGCCAACTTCTTGTAGCTGCCAACCGTTAGCGGTCATTGCAGAGCGACACCCAAACCGACAAATAGATAACAAAACCTCAAAGACAATTTGAACAATTAAAAATTTTTTTCACAAATGCAAGTTTTTACTCTCCTGACAATATTACTTTTTGGCTTTGCCTGCAACGGACCAGTTAAAAAAGATTTGCCTAATGAAAAGGAACATCCAAAACTTATAAAAAAC
>JANOMP010000399.1:0-3933 GCA_031420365.1 Cytophagaceae bacterium | reverse complement strand
GACTCGATTTAATAGTGATTACAAAACAGATTTCCATGAAAACCTTCCCAAAATAGAAGTCATTCCGCAAGACATGGGGCGGGTTTTGTTGAACTTGATCCACAACGCTTTTTGGGCGGTCAAGACCGTTGAAAAGCCGTTGGTAGTCGTAAAAACAGAGCAGACAAATAACCAAATCATCATCAAAGTAACTGACAACGGAACAGGCATGACCGACGAAGTAAAAGCCAAAATTTTTCAACCCTTTTTTACTACCAAACCCACGGGGCAAGGCACGGGGCTTGGTTTAAGTTTAGCGTATGATATTGTAACCAAAGGGCATGGTGGCACATTGGAAGTAGAAAATGTGGAAGGCGAAGGAACAACATTTATTGTAAAATTACCCATTCAAAAAATTTAAATTTTTATGAAAAAAAACATTTTTTTATTCCTCTTTTTTGCTTTTTCTCAGCTAAGTTTTTCTCAAAACAAATCAACAATCATTAATGTTGATTTTACTAAAAACATAGGCGAAATGTATCCTTTTTGGGCATTTTTTGGGGCAGACGAACCAAATTATGCCTACATGAAAGATGGCAAAAAACTACTTTCTGAGCTATCAGCCATGAGTCCAGTGCCTGTGTATTTTCGAGCACATAATTTATTAACTTCAGGGCATGATACCCTCAATTTGAAGTGGGGTTCTACCAATGTTTATACCGAAGATGCCAACGGAAACCCTATTTATGATTGGACGATTGTTGATAAAATTTTTGATACTTATCTGCAAAGAGGCGTAAAACCTTTGGCACAATTTAGTTTTATGCCCGAAGCTCTTTCTACCAAACCACAGCCTTATGAGCATCATTGGCAGCCCGGAATGCCTTATGATAAAGTTTATACTGGTTGGACATATCCGCCAAAAGACTATAAAAAATGGGCAGATTTGGTCTATGAATGGGTAAAACATTCGGTTGCAAGATATGGCAAAACAGAAGTAGAATCTTGGTATTGGGAACTTTGGAACGAACCAAATATTGGCTATTGGAGTGGTACGGTACAAGAATATTGCAAATTGTATGACTACACTGCCGATGCCGCCAAAAGAGCATTGCCCACCATCAAAATGGGTGGACCAGAAACCACAGGACCAAGTTGGGTAAAAGCAGGTGATTTCTTGAAAACGTTCCTAAATCATTGTCTATCAGGCACTAACTATGTTACTGGCAAAGTAGGTTCGCCGCTTGATTTTATTAGTTTTCATGCGAAAGGTTCGCCCAAAATTGTGAATGGACACGTACAAATGAACATGGGAATGCAGCTAAGAGATATTTCGGAAGGATTCAAAATTATAACTTCATTTCCTAAGTTCAAAGGTCTGCCAATTATTATTGGGGAGTCTGACCCCGAAGGCTGTGCCGCTTGTGGCATGAAAACCAATCCCCAAAATGCTTATAGAAACGGCACGATGTATTCGAGTTATACTGCCGCTTCTTTTGCCCGAAAATATGCTCTTGCCGATTTTTATAAAGCAAATCTGTTAGGTGCAGTCAGTTGGTCTTTTGAATTTGAAAACCAGCCTTATTTTTATGGTTTCAGAGATTTGGCCACCAATGGCATTGACAAACCTGTGCTGAATGTTTTCCGAATGTTTGGCATGATGTCGGGCAAGCGAGTGGAAGTAAAAGGCAATCAAAAATATAACTTTACGATGGTGCGAGATTCGAGCATTCGAGGCAAAAATGCAGATATTGACGCACTTGCAAGTAAAGATGCACACTCGGCCGCAGTGATGCTTTGGCATTACCACGATGATGATATTTTGGCGGAAAATGCCGAAATTTCAATAAATTTGAAGGGTTTTAAAGCAAAAATTGTTAACTTTTCTCATTACCGAATTGACAACGAAAACAGTAATTCGTATGAAGTTTGGAAAAAAATGGGTTCGCCTGAAAACCCAACAAAGGAACAAATTGTGATTTTAGAAAAGGCAGGACAACTCGCTTTACTGACTTCACCAAGCTATCTAAAAACTGAAAATGGGGAGTTAAAAATGACAATTTTATTACCACGTCAAGGTGTTTCTTTATTGAAATTTGATTGGTGAGAATATCAGTTGTAATTTTAGAAATTTTACCAATTTTTTTCAAGACCTCAAATTTTTATGAAAAAAAAATAACCCTTCCCCTCTTTCTCACACTTATTTGTAGTTTTGGTAAAGCTCAAAAATCAGATGTAGTTAATATAGATTCCCTACCCCCACAAGGCATTCTTCTTGAAAAAGGCTGGAAATGGCACACTGGAAATAATCCTAATTTTGCAAAAGCTAATTTTGATGATTCGAAATGGGAGAATATTGACCCGTCTTTAGAGGAAAACGGCACAGGAATTAACGACGAAACAAAAGTCAAAATCTTCCAACCCTTTTTTAACACCAAACCCACGGGGCAAGGCACGGGTTTCGGACTAAGTTTGGCTTATGATATTGTGACCAAAGGGCTTGGTGGCACATTGGAAGTAGAAAGTATGGAAGGCGAAGGAACAACATTTATCGTGATAATTACCTATATAAAAATTATGAACAGACTATTTACCATTCTAATTATTAAATTGTTTTGTATAATTCAAAACTTTGCTCAACTCATTTCTAATGATGTAGCTTTAAGCTTAAAAACACTGGGTCTAAAATAGATTTATAGAAAAGCCCATATAAAAATTGTATTGGAAATTAGACAAATTTTATGCATCTTTAAGTATTAATAATCAGATATTTATGGATAATTTTTTAAAGTTTGAAAGGCAAAATGAAATTGATTTTTTAAAGGAGTTTGGTGATAAAGATTCCTGTTATGCCTATTTGGCTCACTATAAATGGAAAGATGGATTCGTCTGCCACTATTGTGATTCAACACAAGAGTATAATTGTGAAAAGTTACATCATAAGCGATGTAAAAAATGTCAAAAGTTAATATCGCCTACAATTAATACATTGTTTCACAAGGTAAAATTCGGAATTGAAAAGGCATTTTATGTGGTATTGAAGATGAGCGGAACCACAAAAAGCGTATCAGCCGAACAGCTTTCAAAAATGATAGGAGTTAATAGAAAACCAGCTTTATTATTTCAACAAAAAGTTAGATTAGCGATGAAAAGTAGCGAAAATTACCCCTTTAGAAGGGCAAGGGGAAGTAGATGAAGCTTTTATTGGCCAAAAAGAAGAAATTCAAATCGGTCGAGGAGCAGAAGAAAAGGCTCAAATTGTAGTAGCTGTAGAGAAAAATGGGGCAAGCGGAGTTAAGAGAATGTATGCTAGGAAAATAGATAAAGCCAGTGCTTCTGAATTAAAAGTCATTTTTGAGTAACAAATATCAGCAAATGCTACCATATTGACCGACAAATGGAGAGGATACTCCCCTTTGACCCAAATATATAATATAAGACAATAGAAAAGTGAGCCAGATAAGAGTTTCAGGCGGCGAACCGCTTTAAGGTAAAGCATCGATGTATTCAGCAGCTAAAAAGCTGGTTAAGGGAATCCATCCGGGCGGCGAACCGCATAGCGTAAGTCATCATTATTTACAAGGTTATTTAGATGAATTTTGCTATAGAATCAATCGTTCAATACATAAAAATACAATTTTCGACAATTTAATACAGCGGATGGTTTATGGAACTCAAGTGACCAAAAACCAAATAAAATTTGCCTACGTTTAATATGTGGGCTCTTCTAAAATTTTAAATTTAGTCGGATGCCAGTAATAAAAAATAAGCAATAATTCAGAATTTGCATCCTAGCCTTTGGGTTTTGTAAATCCTTAAATCCGCAAGCACAAAATTTTGATAGGCGGATTTTTATTTTAGCTTAAAGAATTGGCGATTTTCGCCAATTTTAGATTTTTTGTACTCCATTTTTTTAATTTTATGCTTTATTTTATTTGCCTGTTACTTTTATTA
>JANOMP010000398.1:0-11004 GCA_031420365.1 Cytophagaceae bacterium | reverse complement strand
CATTAACTCAAATTTTAACATAAACTCTCATAATTAAACCAAAATTATAACTATAAAATAGTTAGAAAATTTTCTTATTTTAAGTTTTCTTGAATAAATAGTTGTATTTTTTTTTCTGAAACTTATTTTTTAACAATTTTTTAATTCTATTTTTTTTTTAAGTTCATTAACGTTATGTTTGCATAACAATAATTTTTTTATAACCTAAACTTAATTTTGCATGAGAAAGAATTTACTTCTTACTCTTCTACTTTTTTGTAGCTCTATGGCGGTAATTGCCCAAAGCAAAATCAGTGGTAAAGTAACTTCAGCAGACGACGGATCAGGGATTCCTGGTGTAACTGTCCAAATTAAAGGTACCGCAAAAGGTACCCAAACCGATTTAAACGGTGACTATTCCATCGAAGCCGTGGCAAATCAAACACTTGTTTTTAGTTTTGTGGGAATGAATTCCACTGAAGTGGTTGTAGGCAACAGGACATTAATCAATGTCTCTATGACAAATAATGATAAATCTCTAAGTGAGATTGTCGTAGTGGGTTATGGTCAGCAATCAAAAAAATTGAGTACCCAGACAATCGCTACGGTAGGTTCAAAGGCAATTGCAAACCGTCCAGCACTTTCGCCACAAGAGTTACTTCAAGGTCAAGCAGCTGGTGTTCAAATGGTAGGCTCTTCTGGTTTATTAGGAGCAAACCCAGTGATTCGTATCAGAGGTGCTGCTTCTATAACAGGTGGTGGCCAGCCACTATTTGTTGTTGACGGTGTACCATTAAATGATGGAACACTTTCTGCTGGGCAAGGTGGTGCTTCAGGTTTGAACCCATTATTGAATATCAATCCACAAGATATTGAATCAATGTCGGTTTTGAAAGATGCTGCGGCAGTATCAATTTATGGCTCGAGAGGTTCAAATGGCGTTATCTTGATTAATACCAAGAAAGGAACAGCAGACCGTAAAACAGAGATAAGTTTGGATACTTACACAGGTTTCTCAAACCCAACGAGTTTGATTCCAATGATGAATACCGAACAGTTTGTAGGTTATGTAACAGCATACAGAGCTGCAAGAAACCTTGCGGCTGTAACTTTGAGCAACGATTATTACGACTGGCCTACCAATGTTTTGCAGCAAGGAAGAACAAATAATATTAGTCTTTCGGCTAGAGGTGGAAACCAAAATACAACTTTTTTTATGGGAGGAACGTATGCCACGGAATCAGGTTTTACTATTGGAAATGATTTAAGACGTTTGTCAGGTCGTTTGAATTTGGAACACAAGGCAAATAAATTTTTAACTTTGGGAACTAACCTCTCAATCTCAAATGTAGATATGGACAGAGTTGGAGCTGAAAACAGCACTTTTGCACCACTTACATCTGCTTATTTACAAGTACCAAATGTCTTGCCTCGTGATGCAAGTGGTAATTTTCGTAATACAGGTTTTATACAAAACGTTATTGGCATCGAAGCACTCAATACCAATCGTTTTGTTTCAAAGAGAACAACTGGAAATATATACGCTGACTTCAAAATCATTAAAGATTTAGTGTTCAGAACTGACTTTGGAATGGACTATAATGCGGGTGATTCAAAGCAACGTCAGGTTGATTTGTTTACACCAACGGGTTCGGCATCAAGAGATTTTCAGTATGACAGCAAATGGCTTTCTACCAATACTTTAAAGTACAACAAAGATTTTGGTAAAAATACAATTGGAGTTTTGGCTGGATATAGCTATGAAACTGCTCTATTCGATAGAATTTTAGTTGCAGGTACAGGATTTGCTTCTGACGGCCTTCCAAATGTTGTTTCGGCAGCTACTCCAACTTCAACAGTTGAGGAGCGTTCAGAATGGGCTTTGGAATCTCAATTTGGTCGTTTCAATTATGGATACGACAATAGATACTTATTTGAAGCTTCTTTAAGAAGAGATGGTTCTTCAAGATTTGGTGCTGACAACAGATACGCATTGTTTTATGCTGTGAGCGGTGGTTGGATTTTGTCGGAAGAGAAATTTATGAAAAATCAAAATTTTATTAATTTCTTAAAATTAACTGCCAGCTACGGAACAGCAGGAAACGACCGTATCGGAAATTTTTCATCACTTGATTTGTTTGGTGGTGGTGTACTTTCAGATTATGCAGGCTCGCCTGGTCTTCGCCCAATACAAGTACCTAACAAAAGCCTAACATGGGAAGAAACAGCTCAATTAGACTTTGGATTCAGTTCAACATTCTACAAAAATAAGTTTAATTTATCAGTTAACTATTTCGATAAAATAACAACTGGGATTTTGTTGGATGTACCGTTTCCATTCACTACTGGATTTTCAAGTGCATCAAGAAATATTGGTAAGTTGCAAAATAATGGTGTAGAATTTGATTTTAATGCTAATATTTATAACAAAGGCAATTTCAAATGGAGCATAGGATTAAATTCTACATTCTTGAAAAATAAAGTATTAGAATTGCCGCAGGCTTCTGTAGACCCTGATGGTAACAGATTTGTGGCAGGCTCTGGAGCACAAAGAGCAGTGGTCGGACGTTCAATAAATGAGTTTTTTATGGTTGAAGCCATAGGTGTAAATCCAACAACAGGAGACTTAGAGTGGAGAACAAAGGAAGGAGCTGCTACAACCACATACTCGGCCAATAATAGAGTTTTTAACGGTTCGGCTATTCCCAAGTGGACAGGCGGTGTCAATACTAATATGTCATACAAAGGCATTGACATGAGTGCCCAGTTTAGCTATTCTTATGGTAACAAAGTTTTGATTGATGGTTTGAGATTCACGGATAATATGAGTGCTACCGCAGGATTTAATAAATCAGTTGATGTTTTGAATTACTGGAAGCAAGCAGGTGATGTTGTTTTTGCACCGAAATTAAGCAGTTCTACCGCACCGTTATTCAACCAACCATCTACTTTACAGCTTCAAAATGGCTCATTTCTACGACTAAGAAACGTATCGGTTGGATATACATTGCCAAAGAGTTTATTAGAAAAATTGAAAGTGGTAAGAACGCTAAGAGTTTATGCAATGGGACAAAACCTATGGTTATTGAAGGATAAAAACTTCAGAGGCCCAGACCCAGAAGTTTCGGCTAATGGCCCTAACAACCAAATACTTGGAGAATCGTTTTTTGCTTTGCCGCAAGCCAAAACGATTACTTTTGGATTAAACCTTGGAATCTAATTTTTTTAACAAAAATCGTTTATTACAATGAAGAATATTAAAATAGCAATATTATCAGCATTGATTTTGACAGGGGCAAGTTGCTCCGAAAGGCTCGAACTTTTACCCGAGCAGGCTTTGGCTGGTTCACAAGCATTTTCGAATGCTGCAAATGCCGAATCAACGCTTAGAGGGGTATATTCACAATCACAGTTGTTGGAAGTTTTTGGTTCTGGACCACAAATCATTTTTGACTATCAGGCCGATAACACAGACTTTGTGGGATCTTTTCCTACATTACAAGATATAAATAGTTACGTAACGACTTCGCCGAATGCTACGATTCAAGTCTTTTGGCAGGTCAATTACAGAGTTATCAATGCCGCCAATTCAGTAATTGAGAATGTGCCAGGTATTAAAGATCCAGCTCTTACACCCGCAATATCGAAAAGATTAGTTGCTGAAGGTAAATTTTTAAGGGCTATAACTCACCTCAATCTTTTAAACATGTTTGCACAGCCTTTTCAAATACAGAATGGTGCATCTCTTGGCGTTCCATTGTTATTGAAAAGTTTTACTGGTGAAATCGAGTACCCATCGAGAGCAACTGTTGCAGCATGTTATGAGCAAATTATAAAAGATTTGAATGAAGCATTAATCGATTTGCCAGCTGTTTCAACACCTGTATCGAGAGGAAGAGCAACCAAAGGTGCAGCGGCAGGTTACTTGTCAAGACTACATCTTTATAAAGGTGAATTCCAAAAAGCGGCCGACTTCGCCAACCTAATTATCACTGCATCTACTACTTATAGCCTAGCAGCTAATTATTCGTTTTACGGTGCTGCTCCTACTGCCGAACACGTTTTCGTGATAATAAACAGTGCTACTGATAATGGTCGTACAGGTTCGGGTGGATGGGCATCATATCACAGGCCTGCCTCCAATGGTGGGCGTGGAGATTGTGCAATGGCTCCAAGTTTGGAGGCTTCATTTGGGAGAGAAGCAACTGATAAGCGATTCGTTGAATTAAGTACAATCGTGACAGCTGCTGATACACAGAGAAAAAGAATGACTCTTAAATTTCCTGATGCAGCTAATAACACAGATTTAGCTCCTCTTCTTCGTACATCTGAAATGTATCTTACTCGTGCTGAGGCATTGGCAGAGTTGAATGGTATAAACAATGAATCGTTGACTTTGGTAAATGGAATTCGTACACGTGCGGGACTTCCTGAATGGACTTCGAATACTTTTACTACAAAAGCAGAATTTGTTAGTGCTATTTTGGAAGAAAGGCGTAAAGAGCTATGTTTTGAAGGACACAGAAGAATGGATCTTTTGAGAAAAGGTTTGCCATTGCGTACTACGGGACCAACGGCATCATTGGCAATCTACGGAGGACCAAAAACTGTATTACCTTTACCTCAAAGAGAAATTGATTTGAACAAAAACCTTGTTCAGAATACTGGATATTAATTAAATTCTTAAAATTCTCTAAATAATTGATTTCAAAATTTGAGTCCAAAATATTAATTTTAGACTCAAATTTTGAAATCTTTTTTTTTAACATTTTTTTAAAAAATTATTAATTCTAATTGTTTTTTAAGTTCATTATCGTTATGTTTGTATAACAATAATTTTTTTTATAACCTAAACTTAATTTTGCATGAGAAAGAATTTACTTCTTACTCTTCTACTGTTTTGTAGCTCTATGGCGGTAATAGCCCAAAGCAAAATCAGTGGTAAAGTAACTTCAGCAGACGACGGATCAGGGATACCTGGTGTGACTGTCCAAATTAAAGGTACCGCAAAAGGTACCCAAACCGATTTAAACGGTGACTATTCCATCGAAGCCGTGGCAAATCAAACACTTGTTTTTAGTTTTGTGGGAATGAATTCCACTGAAGTGGTTGTAGGCAACAAATCTGTTGTAAACGTAACCCTTACAAACGATGCTCGTGCTCTTTCTGAAGTAGTTGTAACTGCTCAGGGAATTGTGCGTGAAAAGAAAGCCTTAGGCTATGCTATTACCTCATTAGACAAAAAGTCTATCGAAGACAGACCACAGGCGGACATTGGTCGAGTTTTACAAGGTAAAATTCCTGGAGTTAATATTACCTCTGTTTCTGGTGTTTCAGGTACTGGTACTAACATTATTATCAGAGGATATTCTTCTATTTCGGGTTCAAATCAGCCTTTGTTCGTTGTGGATGGTGTGCCATTCAATTCTAATACAAATGCAAGAGGTGGTTTTACACAAGGAGGTCAAGGTACTTCTAGCCGTTTCTTAGATTTAGATCCAAACAATATTGAGAACATCACTGTTTTGAAAGGTTTAGCGGCATCTGTAACCTATGGCGACCAAGGTAGAAATGGTGTAATTTTGGTTACTACAAAAAATGGCAACAAAAAAGCAAGAGATACCAAATATACGGTAACTCAGTCTTTCTTTACCAATACAGCAAACCTACCAAACTACCAAAATAAATGGGTGGGTGGTTTTCAACAGAATTTAGGATATTTCTTTAGTAACTGGGGACCTACACTAGATGAAGCTAGAACATACCCTTCCCAAAATACAAATCCAGCTCTTACTAATCACCCATATGCTTTTTTCAGCAATACAGCATTAAGAGAAGGTCAAGCAGCATATGTTGCTTCAGTTTCTCCATATAAAATGGAAATTTTCCCGAACAACGTAAATGATTTCTTTAGAACAGGCCAAATATCCAATACTTCTTTGAATATTTCTGGTGGTGGAGAAAAAGTAGGTTATAATGTTTCAGCTGGATATAATAAAGAGCAAGGATATATTCCTGGCAATGGTTTAACTAAAATAAATCTTGGTTTAGGATTAAATGCTCAGTTAAGCAAAAAAATGACCATAACAAGTTCCATAAATTTTGCCAACACAGATCAATATTCTCCCCCTATTTCTGGAGGTACTGGAAACAATGCTCTTGATTTTCCTTCAGTACTTGCCAACGTAATGTATACACCTCGCCAAGTTAATTTAAATGGATGGCCTTATGCTGACCCGACAACTGGAGCCTCCGTTTATTTTAGAAGCGGCAACGACATCGTAAATCCAAGGTGGGTATTAAACAATTACTTTACAACTGGCGTGGTTAACCGAGTTTTTACAGCTAACACTATTACTTATGATGTAGCTAAAGATTTGGCAATAATTTTCAGATCAGGATTAGATCACTACACTGAAAATCAGACAGTTAGTTTAAATAAAGGTGGAGTTCAAGCCCCGACAGGCTCCTATTTTACACGGGTTAACCAAAACACTATTTGGAACCATGATTTAATAGCTTCCTACACCAAATCATTTGGAAAAAGTCTTTCTTTAGCAGGGAAAGTTGGAGGTAACATTAGAAACGATAAATTTTCTTTCACTGGGATTGCTAGTCAAAATCAGTTAGCAAGAAATTTGTTTAGACATAATAATTTTATAGATAACGTGGCTATTAACTCGGAAGAAGAGCAAACAAGAATGGGTATCTATGGAGAGCTAACAGCAGATTTTAAAAATTATTTGTTCGTTAATGTTTCAGCAAGAAACGACTGGACTTCAACGGTGGAACAAGATAACAGAAGAATTCTTTATCCTTCTGTAAGTGTATCTTTTTTACCCTTTACCGCCTTCAGCGGTTTGGAATCTAAATTTTTGGGGAGCTTAAAAATGAGAGGTGGATATGGAACTTCCGCAGGTTTCCCTGGTCCATACCAAACAAGAAATGTATTGGGTCAATCTGCCAGAGGATGGTTAAATTCTTCGGGAGCAGCAGTTACTACTCAATCGGTAGACAACTTTCTTGGAAATCCTAATCTAAAACCAGAAACTATTACAGAAAAAGAGTTTGGTTTAGAAGGAAAATTATTAAATAATAAAATTGGTTTTGATGTAACTTATTACAGAAGAGATACTAAAAATTTAATAACTCGCTCCCCTCTAGATCCTTCAACTGGTTATACTTCAACAACTATAAACATTGGTAAAATCAGAAACGAAGGTTTTGAAGTTGCTCTTAATGGATCAGTGTTAAAAACTAATGGATTTACTTGGGATGCAACAATAAACTATTCTAGGAATACACCAACAACATTAGATTTAGGTGGCTTAAAAGAAGTGCAGATTGGTGATGGATTTACAAATCTAGGTAATTTTGCAATTGTTGGTCGTCCATTTAATATGATCAAAGGAACTGGCTTTAGAAGAAATGCAGAAGGACAGCTTCTAGTTGATGGTAATGGATCTTTACAATCTACCGCAGCGCCTATTGAATTAGGGGATCCAAATCCTGCCTTTAATTCTAGTTTAATTAATAGTTTCTCTTATAAAGGTTTCACTCTAGATGTAATGATGGCCTATCGTCATGGTGGAGCAATTTATTCTGCAACTGCTGGTGCTTTAATGGGAAGAGGAATGATTGATACTGGTTTCGATAGAGCTCAAACATTGATTTTCCCAGGTGTAAAGGCAGACGGCACACCGAATGACATTCAAATAACTGCGGCAGACGTAACCTTTAATAACTTATATTTCTTTGGAGATGAAGGGAGAATCTTTGACGGTAGTACCATCAGGTTACAAGAGGCATCTTTAGCATACCAAATTCCAAGTAAAATTTTAAAAAAATCTCCATTTAAGGGAATGTCTTTAGCCTTTACTGGTAATAATCTTTGGTACAGAGCGCTAGCTTTTCCGAAAGATATCAATTTCGATACAGATAATCTTGGATTAGGAGTTGGGAATGCCTTTGGTTTCGATTATCTGGCAGGACCAAGTGCAAGAAGATTAGGTGGAACATTAAAATTAACTTTCTAAACAAAAAAGAAAGATTTAGTTAAAAATATTAAAAAACAAAATAATGGTAAAAAAGATAAAAATATCGATAATAGCATTGTTTACTATCATGGTGTCTTCTTGCGAATTGGATTTATTAGATAATCCAAATGCAGTAACACCTAACAATATAGATGTAAACTTTTTGCTAAGCAATATTCAAGTAGCATTTTCAGGCCACTTTAATAACCTAAGTGATCCAGGAATGCGCTTAACACGCATGTTAAATCAAGGGGCTGCAATATACGAGAACGCAGTATCTCCTGGTGGCTTTGATGGAACTTGGAATACAGCATATGCCAATATTCTTACCGATGTAAAAACAATTATTCCGATTGCAGAAAAAGGGGAATTGTTTGTACATGCTGGAATAGCTAGAACTATTAGAGCCTATGTATTGGCTAGTCTAGCCGATACATTTGGAGATGTGCCTAACTCTGAGGCCTTAGATGCAGCCAATTTCACTCCAAAAGCAGACGGTGCAGCTAGTGTATATACCTCTGCTATTGCAGATTTAGATAAAGCTATAGAAAACTTCAGTGCAAAGTCTAAAGCGGGTGCAAGCACAGATTTAATTTATGGTGGATCTGCAGATAGTTGGATTAGAATAGCCAACACCATCAAGTTAAAAATGCTATTAAATAGACGCTTGATTGACAAAGCGGGTTCTACTACTGCCATTAATGCATTAATAACTGGAGATAAACTGGTTTCTACCGCTGGTCAAAACTTTGTCTGGAGATTTGGTTCAAATTTGAGCAACCCTGATACCCGTCATCCAAGATATCAAGGCCAATATACACCTACAGGTGGAGGTGATTACCATTCTAATTCGTATATGGGAGCATTGTATAATGACAAAACTGCTCCAGACCCTAGAATTCGTTATTACTTTTATAGGCCTGTAAATGTAAACTCTAAAGATGTTAACCAAATTAGATGTATTACCAATCAAAAGCCTCTCCATTATAAGGAATCTGATGTATTCTGCTATCCTACACAAGTGGGATATTGGGGAAGGGATCATTTAAGTAATGAGGGTATTCCTCCAGACAACTTACTTAGAACAGCTTGGGGATTATATCCAGCTGGCGGACTTTATGATAATAATGCAGCAAGAGGAGTTTCTCTAGGTGCAGGAGCAGGTGGTGCAGGAATTCACCCAATAATGATGCGTTCATTTGTAGATTTTATGTTAGCTGAATCAGCTATTACACTTGAAACAAGAGGAAATCCAAAAACATTACTCAAATCTGCAATTGAAAAATCAATGGCCGATGTAAGAGCTTTAGCATTAGGTACTACCGAAGCCGGAAAAATAGCTACTTTCGAAACAGATCAAAAAATTGATTGGTCTAAAAGTGTTGAGGCGTATGTTACCGAAGTTTTGGCAAATTATGATAAAGCCACAACTGAAGCTGGGAGGCTAAATATCATTGGAACAGAGTATTGGTTAGCATTACACGGAAATGGTGTAGAAGCCTATAATTTATATAGAAGAACAGGTACACCAAACAACCAACAACCAGCCTTGGAAGCTAATCCAGGTGGTTTTGCTAGATCATATTTCTATCCAATAAATTATGTAGTAAGAAATGCTAATGCAAAACAAAAAGCAAGTGTAACTGCACCAGTTTTTTGGGATAATAATCCTGCAACACTTACCAAGTAAAATTGCAATTTTAAAATTAAATTTAAATTTAAAAATGAAAATAGTTAATAAATTTTTGGCAGTTTTTGCAATTGGATTTTTGCTTACTGCTTGCGAAACCGAAATGGTAGAGCGTATAGATGAATTTGGATTAGAACAAGGGGGATATATGAGACAAGTTACTCCTTTTCCAGTAACGGCTTTTACAGTTAACTTGGCAAATATGGCAGGTTCAAAAATGGAGTTTTTAGGCGAAGCTGTAACTCCAAATTTTGGTTCATTATTCCAGTCGTATGATTTAGTAGTACGATTTGTAGACTCTACTCCAGCTAATGGAACTAATAATGTTGCTGATGTAGTTTTAAAATCAATACCATCTTCAACATTCAAAAATGATGCTGCAACTGGTTATCCAAGAGCCACTATCTCAGTTACTGGGAAGGAAGCTCAAGATGCCTTAAAATTAACAACAGCTCAAATGGCAAGTGGAGACAGATTTGAAGTAAGAGGTACCATAAAACTTACTAATGGTAAATCTTTTACAATAGCAAATACTAGTCCAAACGTTTTAGGTGGTGCATTTTATAGTAGCCCGTTCTTCCATAGAATGAATATTGCTAACTAGTATTTAAGGATCTGTTAAGAAATAAGGTTTACAGAATTGACGAATTAATTTTGTTATTTTTCAAGGCAAAAAATTATTAAATAATATAGCTATTCAATAATTTTTTAACGAAGAAAAAAGGCAAAAGAAAGAGACAAAATGTAAAGGTTATTTTGTAGCAGATCCTAAACCACTACTTCGAAAAAAAAGCCTAATAAAGTATTATAACTTTTTTAGGCTTTTTTTTGTTTCTTTTTTTGCACTATTGTCTCGAGTAGGAAAATATAACCTAATACCAAAAAAATCAATGTTATCTTTAAAATTTTCGTATTCAAATTAAATAATTTCTCAGTTGTAAAAACCGATAACCCAAATAAAAATTTGATAAAAAAACTTTTAAATCTGATTTTTTCATACTAAAGTTACGTATATATACAAAAATGATTATTTATATGAAAACAAAATTCTAATAATAGTTATAGAATTTGTATTAATCTTTAGGCATCATTGATGTTAAAAATTAAGGCATTACAGGACTTAGAGTGGAGAAATATTATTAAATAAAACCTTTTAGAAAACAAATCACTGATTGTTCCATTAATCACAAAAACGTCCGTATGGAATTTTTTAAGCAAGTTAAGTTGCTAATAGCTAGATAATTAATTTAAAAATTCATGGCGGACGGCTAGTTAGGATTTTTTTTTGTGAGTGTTTTT
>JANOMP010000397.1:0-20458 GCA_031420365.1 Cytophagaceae bacterium | reverse complement strand
TAAAAAACAAAATTGTCTCAGAAAGTATTCTGTGTTCCGACTCTCATCCGAGTTTTATTGCCTTTGCTAAAAGCAATAAAATTGAACACAAAACAATAAGAGCAAAAGATAAAAAATATGTTACTGAAGGCAAATACCATAGTCAGCATGTAAATCAATCCGCAAAAGAACTAAAGGAATGGTTAGAAATATTCAATGGTGTCTCAACAAAGTACCTGCAGAATTATTTGAATTGGTTCTCCGTAAAAAAACGATTAGATAATGACAAAGTGCCTCTAAAAGAATTATCAGTATTGTTGTGTAGCTCTTGGAAAGCAATTCAATGTCTAAAAAACATACCTAATTTATCATATATTTAATAGAACAAAGCCTTGTTTATGTACAATAAATGGCTCTTTCCATTTGAAAAGAATCATTTATTGTTTTTAAGAAACCACCTTTGTAATTCCAAATTCTGTATAAGGAATTAAATTTAAAACATACAAAAAAAATTGAATAAGATACTCCACTTTCAATTCTCATTTTAAACACTAAAACCCCAGAATAAAATTGAATAATTAAAAAAATTACAAATTCTAGGTTAAAAATACCTAGATTCAAGAATCAAATGGAACAATTGAATCTTTATTGATAAAAATCTAATTTTAGATTGGATAAATTATGCCATTAATGTATAATTTAAGCTAGTCTGTTTTTAATAAATCATCCACTTTCGGAAAAATTAAATTCGTTAATACCACAAAATTTTCATAGCTTAATTGTTCAGCTCTAAGAGATAAAAATGGATGCTCGAAATGAACTCCTAAAGGTTTTAGAGCATTTGACAATTTCTTCCTTCTCTGGTTGAATCCTGTTTTTACAACTAGTTTAAACTTTTTAAAATCGCAATCAAGTATTTTATCGTAATTTCTAATAAGTCGTATCACTCCTGAATTTACTTTTGGAGGTGGGTTAAAAGAACCTGGCAAAACCGTAAAACCATATGTGATGTCATAATAAGCTTGTAATAAAACACTTAGAATGCCATAATCTTTATTTCCTGGTTTTGAGGCTATCCTCACTCCTACCTCCTTTTGTAGCATGCAAACAACTTCAGATACAGTATCTTTATACTCCAAAACTTTAAAAAATATTTGAGAAGAAATATTGTAAGGAAAATTTCCAATAATACCCATTGTTTCCCCCTTTTCTAAGGTTAATATTTCCTCTAAACTTAACTTTAAAAAATCGCCTCCATGTATATTACTTTTTAATTCTGGATAGTTCTTTTCTAAATAAGCTACAGACTCAACGTCGATTTCAATTACGTGTGTTTCTACATCTTTTCTTTCCAACAAAAAGGCGGTTAAAACGCCCATTCCAGGTCCAATTTCAAGCACTTTTTTATCTTTAAATTCATTAGTATAATAATCAACTATTTTCTTAGCAATACTTAAATCGTTTAAAAAATGCTGCCCTAGATGTTTTTTAGCCCTTACTTTGTGCAAAATATTTTTTTATAAATAAACAATAAAAAAAAAACGTCATCAAAATTAAGCATAAATTAATTAGATTTAAGATTAATTACCTTTTTGAAATATTAGATGAACAAACTCAAGCAAATAGATACAGACAAACCTACCCTTGATAACTTTGATTTAATCCAAGATTTTGTAGATAATACTTCAGAAATTATACTAATGCTATCAATCGAAGGCGATTTTATGTTTATAAATAATGCGTTTATTGAAACAATTGGTTACAGCAGGAATGATCTTAAAACTTTAAAGATTGATAATATTTTACATCCGCAACATAAGGAAGCCATTTTAGAAGATTTTAAACAGATTCAAAATGGTGTACCTAAAAGTGAATTTTTATTGGTGATACGTACTAAAGAAAGGAAAAAAGTTTATCTTTCAGGTGATGTAAACTGTAGATTTGTAAAAGGGGAACCCACCTCTTTTCGATGCATTTTAAGAGATATTACCCAAAGGAGAAGAGCTGAAGCTGCCCAAAACCTCTACTATTCAATTGCCCAAAGCAACTTAAATACAAAAAATATCCAGGAATTTTTAATTCAAGTTCATCAGAATCTTCAAAAAATTATTTATGCTAATAATTTTTTTGTGGCAGTTTATGAACCTGAAGCCAACAGTATTTATTTTCCATATCATGTAGACGAATATTATGAAAAAGACAAAAACTATTTAAGAAGAAACCTAGGTAATGGTCTAATTGAATATTCAATGCTGCAAAATAAGCCCCTAATATTCAACAAAATAGACCTTGAAAGGCTCATAGAAACAGAAAAACTTTTTATATATGGCACCATTTTGCCTGCCGTTCAAATGATGGTACCTTTAAAAATAAATGAAAAAACTATTGGTGTTATTGGCATCAAATCTTATTCAGATGAAAACAAGTTTTCGAGTAGAGATCTTGAACTTTTAGAATTCGTTTCTGGTCAAATTGCAATAGCAATGGAACGTAAAAAAGCCGAAGAAAATCTACTCTTACAAACAGCCAGATTAAATGCAATTTTTGATAGTAGCTCACATTATATTTGGACAGTTAACCTAAAAAGACACTTAAGCTCATTTAATAAAAATTATTACAACATTATTTTCAACCAATTAGGAATTCCACCTGAAATAAATATAAGCACCGAAAAGTTAGGCTGGAAATTAATAGCTCCAGATGATAGACCCAAATTAAGAGAAAAATACAATAATGCTTTTAAAGGAATTCCTCAGTATTTTGAAATGCATTGGGGTGAAATTGACGGAGGTAACAACTGGTTTGAATTTTACTTAAATCCAATATTAAGTTCTGAAAATGGTGAGATAGATGAAGTTTCGGGTATTGCTAGAAATATTACAGAAAAGAAAAACGCTTCCATAAACATTCAAAAAAGCGAAGAAAAATTCAGAAATACAATTGAATCATTTATAGATATTTACTATAGAACTGATTTGGCAGGAAATATTATCATGATTTCACCTTCTGTTTTTACTCATACAGGTTATACCGTTGATGAGGTGATAAACAAAAAAGTAGATAAATTTTTTGAAAATGCAACCGATTCTTCTCAAGACATAAAAAACCTTTTAAAAACTGGAAGTATTTCAAACTTCGGAATAACTGTCAAAAGAAAAGACCAAACCCTTAGGCAGTTTATGTTAAATATTAGGATGATCAAAGACTCCAAGGGCATTCCTATGGAAGTAGAAGGAGTGGCTAGAGATATTACAGAACTAAAAAAAAGTACTGAAGAATTAAAAATAGCAAAGGAAGAAGCCGAATATTCTTTAAAAGTAAAAGAACAATTTTTGGCTAATATGAGCCATGAAATCAGAACTCCAATGAACGGAATTATTGGAATGATTGATGTGCTGGTGGAGACCCCATTAGAAAAAAATCAAAAAGATTATGTACAAACCATAAAAAAATCTTCAGAAACCCTACTTACCATCCTAAATGACATTTTAGACCTTTCAAAAATAGAGGCGGGAAAAATGGAATTGTCTCATAAACCATTCGATTTGAAAGACACACTTGAAAATTTAGTAGCTTTATTTAAACAAAAAGCCAATGAAAAGAACTCCGTTTTAAAATTCGAAATTAACAAAAATTGCCCTCAATATATAGTTGGAGACCAAATTAGACTATTGCAAATTCTTTCTAATCTCACATCCAATGCCATTAAATTTACACCTCAAGGTGAAATAAATATTAAAATTTCTTCCCAAATAATAGAAGGGATAAAGTACCAATTGAAGTTTGAAGTTATAGATTCTGGAATTGGCATTTCTGAAGAAAATCAAAAAAAGCTATTTAATTCTTTTGAACAATTAGATATTTCGAGCAAAAAATCATTTGGCGGAACAGGTTTAGGGCTAGTAATTTCAAAAGAATTATGTAAAAAAATGGGAGGTGAAATGGGTTTAATTTCAGAAGAAAATAAAGGAAGCAATTTTTGGTTTACCATTTTAGCTGAAAGCTCAGATTTAAAAGTAATAGAAAGTAATATTCAATTAAATCCAGAAATTTCTTTAAACAATTATTTTAAGTCTTATTCGCCAAAGATTCTGTTGGTAGATGATAACGCTATAAATAGAAAAGTTGCCTCGGAAATATTAAAAAAAGCCAATTGTCATGTAAAAACTGTAGATTCAGGAAAAAAGGCTATAGAGTTATATTCAGAAAATCAAGATTTCGATTTAATTTTAATGGACATTCAAATGCCAGAAATGGATGGGATAGAAACCACTCAAAAATTAAAAGAACTATTCCCAAAAACGTTACCCAAAGTAGTAGCTATGACCGCATATTCAATGCAAAATGACAGAGAAAATTTTCTTTCTAAAGGTTTAGATGACTATATATCAAAACCAATTAGAGCAAATATTTTAGTAAAAAAGGTAGAAGATTTAGTAATAAATAAAATAAAGGAAAAGACTCATCTACATAAAATTGATGCAAAAATAAAATCTTCAGGAAAATACCAAATTCCTGTTGAAATTCCTAGATTTGATTCAGATGTGATAAATAGCCTTAGAGAAATGGTTGGGAACCAAATGTTGACTTCAGTTTTTGAAGATTTTGAGAATGAAGCCCAAGAGCAAATAACAAATACCATAAATGCTTATAAAATTAAGGATTTTATTACCATCCAAAAAGAACTCCATACACTAAAAGGTAATTCAGGAACAATTGGACTAATGCGTATTCACGAAATTACTATGGAAATAGAGAAACCAGCTAAAAAAGGCATTTTAGATGGATTTGAGGAAAAAATAGTACTACTAAATTATGAGTTTAATTTATTTAAAAGCGAGTATAAACATATCTATACTAATTTGCTTTAATAATAACGATTATATATATTTGCTTCATAATTTTGAACATTATGAGCTATCAGGTAAATTTAACCAATGAAGAGTTATTTGATTTAAAACGGATAAAGCGTGAAGTCAAGGATAGTAAAATCCTACGTAGGTATCAGTGTTTACATATGTTACACACAGGAATGAAGCGACAGGATGTAGCGGAATTGCTAGATGTTTATATAGACACCATAACGGATTGGGTCAAAAGCTATCAGTCCGTTGGGCTAGTGGCTTTGGGTGATTTGAAATATGATGGTCGCCGTCCATCGGTATTAGATGAGCATAAAGAGACTATTAAAGCGTATATCAAATCGACACCTGTAAACACCGTTTCACAATTACAAGACTATATAAAAACCGATTTAAATATAGAAATAGAGCACAGTTGGCTTAGTCGATACCTAAAAAAAAACTCCGTTGCTCTTATAAAAAAACAAGATTAATACCAGGTAAAGCACAAAGTGTTTGTGTTCAAAAGGATTTTATAAGCCTTATGGAATCCCTTTATGAATGTGCCTTGAGAAATGATAAAGAAGTTTTGTTGTTTTCCGACCATATGCATCAAATACATAATGTTGAAAATGATTATGCTTGGCAGGAAATAGGAAAAGCAGGAACCAAAGAAATTTTCTCCAATACAGGTCGAAGAAGGTTGAATATAATAGGGGCAATTAATACTGTAACCATGCAACCAACAATATTGCTTGAGGAAGAAAATTGTAACGCAGACTCAATTGTGAGATTATTAGAGGCAATTAAAAAGCAATACAATCACGCAGAAACTATTTGCTTAATACTAGACAATGCTCGATATCAAAAAGGAAAAATAGCACAGAGCAAGGCTAAAGAACTTGGAATAGATTTGGTATATCTACCACCATATAGTTCAAATCTGAATTTGACAGAAAGGGTATGGAAATTTTTTAAAAAGAAAGTAATGAAAAACAAATACTATGAAGATTTTAAAACATTTAAAACAGCCATAGAAAAATTCTTTGAAAATTTTGACCAGTATAATAGTCAGTTAGTAACCCTATTAAACTTTAAATTCGGAGTTATTAAAACAATTTAGTAGAATACAAATCATTAAACATTTATAACTAATTACTGGCATCCGACTAAAACTTAATTCGCCCAAAAATACTGCATAAAAGTACTTATGAGGCACATTTATTCAGATTCTTAAAAAGCCCCCTAACATACTCTGCGTCGCCTGCCGCGGGGCAAAGGGCGTTTCCCTTCTTTTTTGCGTACGACGCACCGCCGGGATGCCGGCCCAGTCTAAAACGAATCGTAGTGGCGTCCCACCAAAAAAAAACAGCCCAGCAGACTCCGCCGCCAGTAAACTCACATCGGCCTGCCGCACCACCTCAAAATTTTATAAATCAATAGGTTACAAAAATTTAAATTTGTGTCAAAGAATTTTGAGTGCCGGGTTGCCGTACCATTTCAAACAGTGCTGGGTGATATAAGGAACATATTTCTTTTATTTTTTATCGGATGCCAGTAATTTTTTAATAAAATTTAAATTATAAATTTTTACAATTCAGGAATTCTTAAAACTTGCCCAGGATAAATTTTATCTGGATGTGTTAACATAGGTTTATTAGCCTCAAAAATAACAGGATACTTATTTGCATCACCATACATTTCTTTTGCAATTTTAGAAAGCCAATCGCCTTTTACTACAGTATAATATCTGGCTTCTGGAGTTGGCATAGATACAACTATCTGATTATCAACTGCTTTAACTCCCTCAACATTTCCAACAGCCAAAGTAATTTTTTCTGCTTCAGATTGTGTATTAGTTTCTCCGACAACGATAACTGTATCACCGCTAACTTTTACAGTTAGTGCATTAAAGGTTAAACCTAAATCTTGAACGTGTTTAAGCAATACCGAAGCTTTTAAATCTGGAGTAGCTTCTATGGCTTCTTTCTCAGTTTTACCAAAAAGTTTTTCTCCTACACCTTTAAAAAAAGACATTAATCCCATAGTAGTATTTATTTTGTTATTTGATTAGAATAAATCTCAACAAAAATAGATTTATTTTTCTAAAAATTTAGACGAAATATAAAAAAAAAGTCACAAAAAATATTCGTTCGAAAATTTCGTTTAAATTGCATAAAATTTAAATATAAGAAAAATGCGTAACCTACTAATTTTATTTACCTTTTTATTCATTTCGAATTTTGCTAATGCTCAATCAGATGAAGATCTTATTTCTAATACTTTAAATGATTATCTTGAAGGGGGTACCGTTGGTGATGTGGCCAGGTTCAAAAAAGCATTTCTTACAGACGCCATTCAAAAATCAATTGGTAAAAATGGTGTAACTGGTATGTCAGTTGAGGCATTAGCTAGCAAAATAAAACCTAATGAGAAAATGGAAAGAACTACAAAAATAGTTTCTTGGAGCTATGCTGGAACCGCTGCTACTGCAATTACAGAAACAGAATACCCCACTTCAAAAATTATTGATTTGCTAAATTTGCTTAAAATTAATGGAGAATGGAAAATAGCGAGTAGAGTATATTCTAGAATCGAGAAAAACGAAAATGTTGTATCTTCAAATCCTGCCCCTATTGCTAAAGTAGATTTAAAATCAAAAGCTAAAGGCACCACCCCTACTTCAAAACCTAAAAAAGCTGATGATGGGTGGTAAATATCAATTATTTAACTAAATTCAATAAATATTGACCATATCCCGATTTTACCAAAGGCTGGGCTATTTTTATGAGTTGCTCTTTATCAATAAATCCCATTCTATAAGCAACTTCTTCAATACAACCAATTTTTAATCCTTGACGCTCCTCAATAACTTGTACAAATTGACCCGCTTGCATCAATGAATTAAAAGTACCAGTATCTAACCATGCTGTTCCCCTATTCATTACCCCTACTTTTAGTTTCCCTCTTTCTAAATATACTCTGTTCACATCTGTTATTTCAAATTCTCCTCTAGGCGAAGGAGCTATATTTTTGGCAATTTCAACTACTTGATTATCATAGAAATATAAGCCAGGGACAGCATAATTACTTTTTGGACTATCCGGTTTTTCTTCTATTGAAAGTGCTTTAAAATCTGCATCAAATTCTACAACTCCATATCTTTCTGGATCTTGTACAAGGTATGCAAATACCATCCCCCCTTTAGGATCAGCACAAGATTGTAGTAATTTACTTAATCCACTACCATAAAAAATATTATCCCCTAAAACCAATGCTACACTATCTTTACCTATAAATTCTTCTCCTATTACAAAAGCTTGAGCTAAGCCATTTGGAATTGCTTGTTCAGCATATTGAAATTGACATCCCAAACTACTTCCATCACCCAAAAGTTTTTTAAAATGAGGCAAATCATGTGGAGTAGAAATAATAAGAACCTCTTTTATTCCAGCAAGCATTAAAATTGAAAGTGGATAGTAAATCATAGGTTTATCATAAACTGGCATCAACTGTTTACTAACAGCCAATGTTAAAGGATGCAAACGAGTTCCGCTTCCCCCTGCCAAAATAATTCCTTTCATAAAAAAAACAATTATAAATTTAAAAAATTCAGTTTATTTTGATTCGTACATTTCTAGGTAATATTTCTGATATTCACCTGAAGTTATATTTTCTATCCAATCCCAATTATCAAAATACCAATCAACGGTTTTGGCCAATCCAATTTCAAAAGTTAAGGAAGGTTCCCATCCTATTTCTTTCATAAGTTTACTTGCATCTATAGCATATCTTAAATCATGCCCTGCTCTATCAGAAACGTAAGTAATTAAATCTCTGCTCGTTCCAATTTCATTTCCTAATTTTTGATCCATTAAATCGCAGAGTAGAAACACCAAGTCTAAATTTTTCCACTCATTGTTTCCACCGATGTTATAAGTCTCCCCATTTTTTCCATTATGAAAAATCATATCTATTGCCCGAGCATGGTCTATAACAAAAAGCCAATCTCTCACATTTTCTCCTTTTCCATAAACAGGAAGGGGCTTTTTATTTCTAATGTTGTTTATCATTAAAGGTATAAGCTTTTCAGGAAAGTGATTAGGACCGTAATTATTGGAGCAATTTGAAACCACAATTGGCAATTTATACGTGTTATGGTATGCCCTCACAAAATGATCAGAGCTGGCTTTAGAGGCTGAATAAGGTGACCGTGGGTCATAGGAAGTTGTTTCAACAAAAAATTCCTCAGGATTATGCAATTCCCCATACACCTCATCTGTTGAAACATGATAAAATCTTTTCTCTTTGTAATTTCCATGCCAAGCATTTTTTGCTACATTTAATAAATTACAAGTTCCAATTACATTTGTTCTAACAAAAGCCATAGGATCAGTAATAGACCTATCCACGTGCGACTCCGCAGCTAAATGAATTACTCCGTCAAAACTATATTTTTCAAAAAGACTATCTATGAAACTTTCATCTACAATATCACCTTTTTCGAAAACATAATTTGGTGCATTTTCGATATCTTTTAAGTTTTGAAGATTTCCTGCATATGTTAGTTTATCTAAATTAACTATCTGATAATCAAGATATTTATTTACAAAAAGTCTAACTACATGGGAGCCGATAAAGCCAGCTCCTCCTGTTATCAATACTGTTTTCTTATAACTCATATTTAATTTTTTCTATTCTTTAATTTTAACTCCCAAGCCCATGCATCTTTCAAACTATCTTCCAATGTTTCTTGAGCCACCCAGTTAAGAAGTTCTCGTGCTTTAGTTACATCTCCATAAATTTTCTCTACATCACCCTCTCTTCTTGGACCGATTTCATAATTTAGTTTCAATTTGTTCACTTTTTCGAAAATAGATATAACTTCTAAAACAGAATTACCTCTACCTGTACCAATATTAAATACATTGTAATAGCCTCCATTAGTTTTTTCTAATAGATTTAATGCAGAAACATGAGCCTTGGC
This sequence comes from Cytophagaceae bacterium, assembly GCA_031420365.1. Lineage (GTDB taxonomy): Bacteria > Bacteroidota > Bacteroidia > Cytophagales > Spirosomataceae > Leadbetterella. The sequence continues at coordinate 10,651 of JANOMP010000397.1, read as the reverse complement.
TAAATCTACAACATGAATAAAATCACGTACATTTGATCCGTCTGTAGTTTGATAATCATTTCCAAAAACGGTGAGTTTTCCTCTTTTACCAATAGCTGTTTGAGTAATAAATGGTACCAAATTACTTGGCACTCCATTAGGTAATTCCCCAATCTCGGCAGTTTTATGAGCTCCAATTGGGTTAAAATAGCGAAGTGAAATAATTTTTAAATTTTTATCTGCTTTAGTTACGTCAACCAAAATATCTTCTCCTATTGTTTTTGTGTTTCCATATGGAGATTCAGACTTTTTCCGAATGGTTTGTTCTGTTACTGGAATTTGTTCTGGTTCTCCATAAACAGTACAAGAGGAGGAAAAAACTAAATTTCGAACTTCGTATTTTTGCATTAATTCTAAAACTGTAAGTAAAGAATTAAGGTTATTTTTATAATATTTTAAAGGTTTCATCACAGACTCCCCTACTGCTTTAAAGGCTGCAAAATGAATAACTCCCTCAATTGTGTTATCAATAAAAACTTTCTCTAATGCCTCAAAATCATTACAATCGACATTGTAAAATGGCACATCAATTCCTAAAATATTTTTTAAACCAGTTAAAACGGAAAGCTCAGAATTACTAAAATCGTCTACTATTATTGGCAAAAATCCTGAATTAACTAATTCTACAACCGTGTGGGAGCCAATAAAACCAGCTCCTCCGGTAACAAGGATATTCATATTTTACTTTTTTTTGATAAAATTACAACTTAGATTAATCTTTTAAAAATTTTGTTTGGTTTATAATTTATTCATTTAGATATTGGTGCTAGAAAAACAGAAAAAATGATCCAAGAGCAGGTAAAAGCTATGATTACATTATTAGACGACTCTGATCATGAGGTGGTCTCAATAGTTACTTCCAAATTAAAAGATTTAGGAAAAGAAATTATTCCTGTTTTAGAATCAGAATGGAAACATAATGTTTTAAATCCAGTTTTACAACAGAATATTGTAGATTTAGTACATGAATTGAAATTTATTTCTCTTAAAACAGATTTAATTGCATGGAAAAGCGATGAATCTTATAATTTATTAAAAGGCCTTTGGCTGATCGCTACTTATCAATTTCCAGATTTAAATATTGAAAAACTACAATCAATTTTAAAAAATATTTACCTTGAAATATATGTAAGAACTAAAGAGGAAATGCACCCTCAATATCTTGTTAAAATAATAAATCAAGTAATTTTTGAAGTATTCAATTTTGAATCTAACATAAAGAACTTTCATTCTACTTCAAATTCTATGTTTAACTTGGTTTTAGAAGAGAAAAAAGGAAATCCAGTTGGACTGGCTTGTATTTATATTTTATTAGCTGAAAAGTTAAATGTGCCAATTTATGGTGTCAATTTACCTAACCTTTTCGTTCTAATTTTTGATTATCCAGGCCATAGATTTTATATTAATGCCTTTAATAAAGGTCAAATCTTCTATGAAAAAGATATTGATGATTACCTTAAACAAATGAAAATAGAAAGCGACCCGAAGTTTTATATCGCTTGCAATAATTCAGAAATTATAGCAAGAATATTAAATAATCTTTCTTTTGCATATCATAAGATTGGAGAAACTAATAGTCAATCAGAAATAAATGAACTAATAGAGATATTTAAAATTTATTGATTGGAAACTTTCCACATATTATTATTTAAATTTATGTCAGGCAATATTCTTCTTGGATTCAATTTAACATATTCTACAGCCTGTTTAGAAGGATAGTCAAAAATCCATTCTCCAGATTTTTGCCAAATTTCTACTGGCAATTTTACTTGATAAATATTTCCGCTTATTTCTTTAATCTCTAATTCCACAGGCATGGGCATTTGTTGCATGTTTTCTAATCTAATGGTAATTCCTTCTGCTGGTGTATTGTTTTTGTATTTTACGGACTTTATAGCTTGATCAATCTTATATTTTTCAAAAAACCAAGATTTCCAAAACCATCCTAAATCCTCACCAGAAGCGTTTTCTACGGTATTAAAAAAGTCAAATGGGCTTGGATGCTTAAAAGCCCATCTTTTAATATATTGTTTAAAGGCGTAATTGAAACGATCTTCCCCAATAACTGCTTCTTTTAGCATTTCCAAGCCCATAGCAGGCTTAAAATATGCCAAAATTCCTAAATCTGCTTCTGTAATAGCATCTGCATTGTTTAAAATTGATTTACTTTTATTAAAATAACCTGCTGTTTGGTCAGCAAACTGCTCTCTATAAAACTCTCCTTTATTAAATTCCTTTATGGAAAGATTATTAAAATAAGTATTAAACCCTTCGTCCATCCATGCATATTTTCTTTCATTTGATCCAACTATCATTGGAAACCAAGTATGTCCAAATTCATGATCGGTTACACCAAATAATTCTCCTTCTCTGTCACTCGCTCCGCAAAACACAATACCTGGATATTCCATTCCGCTCACAATACCCGCCACATTTGTAGCTACAGGATAAGGATATTCCATTAAAGTTTTAGAGTAATATTCGATACTATGTTTGACATATTCTGTTGACCTCCCCCAAGCTAATTTTCCACCATATTCTATTGGATAAACAGACTGAACTAAACATTTTTTTCCACTAGGTAATTTGGCAACGGCAGCATCCCAGACAAATGCCTCAGAACTTGCCCAAGCCACATCTCTCGTATTTTCACAACGAAATTTCCAAATTTTTGTGGAGGTGTCCTTTGGCATAATTTTTTCAACCTCTTTTGCAGATTGAATCTCAATAGTTTTTTCAGAATTATAGGCTTTTTCTAAATTTTTTAATTGACTAGCGTTTAATACTGTTTTTGAATTTAGCAGCTGTCCAGAAGCCACAACTATATGATTTGTTGGCACAGTTATTTCGAATTCGATATCTCCATATTCTAAATAAAACTCCCCTCCACCTAGATATGGGCTGGTATTCCAACCCGAAATGTCATCATAGACACAAACTCTAGGATACCATTGAGCCAATTGAAATACTGCCCCATTTTTAGATAATAATTTCCCCATTCTGTCTGATCCATTGCTTGGAATTTTAAATTTAAAATCCATTGAGATGCTTAATTTCTCCCTTGAATTCAAGCTTTCTTTTAGTCTCAATTGCATCCTAGTGTCTTCAACTAAAAACTTACCTAACACATTCAAAACTTTTGTTTTCTTTGTGATTTTTTCTACCCTTACATTGGAAATTTCATACCCACCATTAAAATTTTTTACACCATATCTTCCTACAAAAGTTGGTGTAATTTTGTTTCCGCGAGATTCAGAACTAAATTTATTTTGATCTAATTGCAACCATACAAAATCTAGAGCATCGGGAGAATTGTTGGTATATTCAATTTTAACTTTCCCAGTAATCGTATTTTCAACACAATTTAAAGCGCAAGCTATACTATAATCTGCTCTATTTTGCCAGTAACTAGGGCCTGGCATGCCAGAAGCACTTCTATAAATTGTAGATGGATTATAATTAGTTAAGGGATTAAATACATCTGAAGCATTATATTTAGAAACTTCCGTGCTGTTTTGTGCAAAAATGTTTTGAAATGAAAAAATAATTAAAATTAAAATGTGAGATATAAATTTCATAAAATGGTGATTTAAGCTTTAGGATGAGCCTTTTTGTGTATTTCTTTGAGTTCTGAAATAGAATTATGAGTATAAATTTGTGTTGCTGCCAAGCTTGAATGTCCTAAAAGCTCTTTTATAGCATTTAAATCAGCTCCTCTATTTAGTAAATGTGTGGCAAAACTATGTCTTAAAATATGAGGAGATTTTTTTGTTACTGTTGTTACTAAGTCTAAATAATATTTAACTTTTCTTTGCACAAAAACAGGATACATTTCATCTCCTTTATCAGTTACTAAAAGAAGAGATTTGAGTGCACCAACACTAGATTTTTTTGAAGTTTCGTATCTATCGATTAAATCTAAAACAATATCTGAAATGGGAATAACCCTATATTTGCCTCTTTTCCCTAAAACAGTAATCTTTTTTCCAACCTTATCTACATCTTTAGATTGTAAGCTTATCAATTCGGAAAGCCGAATACCTGTACCATACAAAAGCTCAAAAATAAGTTTGTCTCTGAATCCACTAAAATCTAAGCCAAATTTAATATGTTCAAAAAGATCTTCTAATGGTTTTTCCTCTAAGTAAACAGGAAGTAACTTAGGTGTTTTTAATGCCTTTAAATGTTGGGAAGGATCCTGTTTAATTTTCTCTTTTAGTTTCAACCATTTATAAAATGATCGTAAAGTAGCCATTTTTCTGTTTATACTTTTGTTTTCTAGTCCTGATTCAGAGAGAACTACTATCCACGCTCTTAAATCATTGTACGTGGCATTAATTAAATTTAAACTATTTTCTTTTTTGGTTAAAAAACTTTGTATTTGCAACAAATCGGTAGAATAGGCTTTCAGAGTGTGTCTGCTAAGCCTTTTTTCATTACTAAGATAGGATAAAAAAAAATCGACCAATTTTGCTAAAAATTTTAACAAAATTAGTCGAAAATTTATATGAAACAAAAACTTTTAATCGTCTATGTGTCCGTATGTTTTTTGCTTGTAAGCTGCACGAATTACTTCGAATCTACGCGCAACAGAACCTTTTTCAAAAGCCTGACGCCTTCTTAGCTCTTTTAATACTCTTGTTTTCTCAAACTTCTTTTTGAAACGCTTCAGAGCCTTGTCTATTGATTCGTTTTCTTTAATCTGAATATGTAGCATAATTTACACCTCCTTCTTTATTTTTACGGACTGCAAAGGTAGGTATAAATTCAATAAACTCTAAATAATAAAGATAATTTTATTCAAAAAATCTAAAGTATTAAAATATAACCTTGGAATTTATAGATTTATAAATCTTTATGAATCATTACATTAGTGATATAAACAAAGAATTTATCAAATCATTTGAATTAAAATACAAGCTATTACAAAATTTCTATACAGTAAAAATTTCTCTTAGCTTTGTGAAAAATTGATTTTAATGACTATAGCAGTTATAGACCTTGGCACAAATACTTTTCATTTATTAATAGCTAATGCAGAAAAAAAGCTCTTCGAATGTTCTCTAGCTGCCAAAATTGGAAAAGGAGGAATAAATTCAAATCTAATCTTAGAAGATGCGGTAGAAAGAGCTTTGGTAATTTTAAAAGATTTCAAAAGCAAAATAAATAAATTTAAAATAGCTCCAGAAAATATTTATGCCTTTGGCACAAGTGCTATCCGCAATGCCTTAAACAAAGAAGAATTTTCCAATCGTGTATTTGAAGAAACAAGAATAAAAATTCAAATAATTGACGGTCAAAAAGAAGCAGAATTAATCTATTTGGGAGTAAAAAAAGCAGTAGAAATTAAAGAAAATTCTTTAATTGTCGATATTGGCGGCGGAAGTGTGGAATTTATTATTTGTGATGCAAAAAAATTACTTTGGAAACAAAGTTTTGAATTGGGTGGATTTCGATTAATTGAACTGTTCATGAAGACAGATAGAATAAGCGAAGCAGAAGTCAATAAAATGAACGATTTTTTTCTAGATAAACTTTTGCCCCTTACAAATGCCGTTCATCAATATCACCCCAAAGTTTTGATAGGTTCTTCTGGTTCATTCGATACGCTAAATGATATAAGTTACTTCAAAAACTTTGGAACCATGGCACCTGAAAGCCAATCTGGATTCGACTATCCTATTGCTGAGTTTTGGAGTGCTTTTGAGCAAATAGTATTTGCAAATAGAGCCGAACGTATGGCCATTGGAGGAATGATTGAGTTACGAGTAGATATGATTGTGGTTGCTACTTGTCTTATAAAATATTTAATACAAAGTATTGATATTAAATTTATTAAAATTTCAAACTTTGCTTTAAAAGAAGGGGCTATGGCTCAAATTTTACATAATAATGCATTATAATTTTCATTTTCTAAAAAAACTTGCCGAAGAATTAAACCATAAATTAACTAGTTTCCAAATTGCTTCTTGTTTTAGTCAAGAGAAAGATGAGCTAATAATTGGATTAGAAAATGGAGAACAAGAGTTTTTTATTAAATGTATAGCTACACCTTCTTTTTCCTGCTTATATTTTCCAATTGAATATGCACGAGCAAGAAAAAATTCAGTGAATCTTTGGCCTGAAATTCTGAATAAAAAAATAATAAAAATTGAGGCTTTCGAAAATGAAAGAGCAATTTTCATTTCCGTTGAGAATGATTTTGTTATAGTTTTTAAGTTTTTTGGAAACAGACCTAATATTCTATTGTACCAAAATGAAAATCAAATAGCTCTTTTTAACAATTCATTACTAACTGACAAAAATCTATTGATTTCAGGTTTTAATAGATCCTTAAATCAAACAAAAGAAGCATTTATCGTCAATAAAGGCGATTTTAAAAAAGTGTTCTTAACTTGGGGAAAGATAGCTAATGCTTATTTTGAATCGGAATGGTCAAAAAAACAATTGACGATTGAAGAAAAATGGAACTTGGCAATTAAGCTTCAAGAAAATTTAAATTCTTCAGAATATTTTCTAGGTTACTTTCAAAATATCCCTACATTAAGTTTAATCACTTTTTCTGAAAATATAGCAACTTACACTAATCCTATTCAAGCTGCAAACGATTTTTATGTTTTTTATCAAAAAGAATTTACTTTTAAAAACGAAAAACAAAACCATATAAAAATCCTTGAAAAACAAAAGAAAAAGGCGGAAAACTATATTTTAGAAACAAAAATTAAGTTACAAAAATTATTAAATGAAAGAAGCAATGAAGAGGTCGGTCATATTTTGATGGCCAATCTTCATCAAATAACAAATGGTGTAGAAAATGTTGAATTATTTGATTTTTATAAAAACAAAAATATTAATATTAAGCTAAAAAAAGATTATTCTCCACAAAAAAACGCTGAAAACTATTACAGAAAAAGTAAAAATGAAAAGATTGAATTTGACACAATCAACCAAAACATAATTAATCAGGAAATAAATATTCAAAATCTTGAAGAAAGGCTTTTAGAAATTGCCAAAATTGAATCTTTAAAATTATTAAAGCAACACCTTAAAATAAATCAGTCTAGTAGTATAAGGACTGAAAAAAAAGATCTCTTTAAATGTTTTTATTTTGAGGGATACGAAATTCTAGTTGGAAAAAACTCAAAAAATAATGATACGCTAACTACAAAATATGCTCAAAAAGAGGATTATTGGTTTCATGCCCGAGACTGTGCGGGCTCTCACGTGGTTCTTAAAAGAGTAAACAATGCTACAATACCAAATCATGTGATTGAATATGCTGCAGGATTAGCCGCGTTTTATTCAAAACGGAAAAACGAAAAAGTAGTCCCAGTAATTTTTACTCAAAAAAAGTATGTGCGAAAAACCAAAACCATGAAAGAAGGACAAGTGTATATTGAAAAAGAATCTACAATTATGGTGGAACCTGTTGTGGTTTAAAATAATTTTCAAAGCTTTAATTCAGCTTTTCAACCTTTTATTTTATAAAAACATTTTTTTTTATTCTCAAAATTTAAAAATTATTAAGGCCATTTCCCATTTGTGTATTACTTTTGTTCTTCGATAGCGAAATCGAAACCCCACTTGTAAAAATGCCAAAAAATTCTAGCATTAAATCAGTCCTAATCATCGGTTCAGGACCCATTGTTATAGGTCAAGCATGCGAATTTGACTATTCTGGAAGCCAAGCGGCAAGATCCATAAGGGAAGAAGGAATAAAAGTAGCCTTAATCAACTCCAATCCGGCCACGATCATGACGGACCCTATGAATGCTGATTATGTCTATTTAAAACCTCTTGATAAGAAATCTATTAAAGAAATTCTTAAAAAGCATCAAGAAATGGGAGAACCCATTGATTGTGTTTTACCAACTATGGGAGGTCAAACCGCTCTCAATTTAGCCATAGATTGCGACAAAGCGGGTATTTGGCAAAAATATGGAGTTAAAATAATTGGGGTTGATATAAAAGCCATAGAAACTACGGAAGACCGAGAACTTTTTAGAAATAAAATGATTGAACTCGGTATTGGGGTGTGTCAAGGGCGCACTGCAAAATCTTTTTTAGAAGGTAAAGAAATTGCCCAAGAAATAGGTTTCCCTCTAGTTATTCGCCCTTCTTATACCTTAGGAGGTACAGGCGGTGGATTTGTCAACACCCCTGAAGAATTTGATACTGCTTTAAATCATGGCCTTCATGCTTCACCTATTCACGAAGTCTTAGTTGAGAAATCAATTTTAGGATGGAAAGAATATGAATTAGAGCTATTAAGAGACAACAATCAGAATATTGCCATAATTTGTACAATTGAAAACTTTGACCCAATGGGTGTTCATACAGGTGATTCAATTACGGTGGCTCCAGCTATGACACTCCCAGACACTGTTTATCAGCATATGCGAGATATGGCTATAAAAATGATGAACGGAATAGGCCAATTTGCTGGTGGATGTAATGTGCAGTTTTCTCTAAATCCTGATACTGACGAACTAATTGCAATAGAAATAAACCCAAGAGTAAGCCGTTCTTCTGCCTTAGCATCAAAAGCCACAGGATATCCAATTGCCAAAATTGCAGCAAAAATGGCTATTGGCTATAACCTCGACGAACTTATAAATCCAATTACTGGAAGTACTTCTGCTTTTTTTGAACCAGCCATTGATTATGTAATAGTAAAAGTACCTAGATGGAATTTTGATAAGTTCCCTGGTGCGGACAAAAGATTGGGTTTACAAATGAAATCGGTAGGTGAGGCAATGGGGATTGGTAGAAATTTCCAAGAAGCTCTACAAAAAGCATGTCAGTCTCTCGAAATAAAAAGAAACGGATTGGGAGCCGATGGAAAAGAAGAAAAAGACCAAGAAAAACTTAAATATAGCTTAGCAAATCCATCGTGGAATCGGCTTTTTCATATTTATGATGCTTTTAAAGCTGGTTTATCTTTCAATACTATTCAACGTCTAACAAAAATAGACAAATGGTTTTTAAGACAGATTGAAGAGATGATTCAGCTAGAGCATGAAATTGAAAAGTTTAAAATTGAAACTTTACCTGCCGAGCATTTAATAAGTGCAAAACAAAAAGGCTATGCAGACCGACAGATAGCACATTTGTTAAAATGTCTAGAAAGCGAAGTATTTCAGAAACGTAAGGACTTGAATATTAAACGAGTATTTAAATGTGTGGATACCTGTTCTGCTGAATTTGAAGCAAAAACCCCTTATTTTTATTCTACTTTTAATGTATCTTTAGAAAATCCTGATAATGAATCAGTGGTTTCTGAAAAAAAGAAAATTCTTGTTTTAGGGTCTGGTCCAAATAGAATTGGACAAGGAATTGAATTTGACTATTCATGTGTTCATGGTGTTTTAGCAGCAAAAGAAATGGGCTATGAAACTATAATGATTAATTGTAACCCTGAAACAGTCTCAACAGACCCTGATATTTCTGATAAATTATATTTTGAGCCAGTTTTCTGGGAAAATGTTTATGATATTATTTTGCATGAAAAACCAGAAGGAGTAATCGTCCAACTAGGTGGACAAACTGCCCTAAAAATGGCCGAAAAACTAACGAAATATGGTATTAAAATTATTGGAACCTCTTATGAAGCTTTAGATTTAGCCGAAGATAGAGGCCGTTTTTCTGAAAAATTAATTGAACTTGGAATTCCATATCCACAATTCGATACCGTTAGAACAGCTGACAAAGCAGTTGAAGTTTCAAAGGAATTAGGTTTCCCTTTGTTAGTTCGACCTAGTTATGTACTTGGCGGTCAAAGTATGAAAATAGTAATTAATGAAACAGAATTAGAGCAACATGTTGTAAAAATATTAAATGATATTCCGGATAATAATATTTTGTTGGACCATTTTTTAGAAAATGCAATAGAAGCGGAAGCAGACGCTATTTGTGATGGGGAAGATGTTTACATAATTGGAATAATGGAACATATAGAACCTGCTGGAATTCACTCTGGAGACTCCTATGCAGTCCTCCCTTCTTTTGACTTGAGTGAAAAGGTTCTTAAACAAATAGATGAATATACTAGAAAAATAGCAATTGGCTTACGAACTCAAGGACTAATAAATATTCAATTTGCAATAAAAGATGAAATAGTTTATGTAATTGAAGCAAATCCTAGAGCATCTCGAACAGTGCCATTTATTTGCAAAGCTTATCAAGAACCCTATGTAAATTATGCCACTAAAGTAATGCTAGGAGCTAAAGTGAAGGATTTTAACTTTAATCCAGTAAAAAAAGGTTATGCTATTAAAATTCCCGTATTTTCGTTCAATAAGTTCCCCAATGTAAATAAAGAATTAGGGCCAGAAATGAAATCAACAGGGGAAGGAATATATTTTATAGATGATTTGACTGACGATTTCTTTTTAGAAATTTATGCAGAAAGAAATATGTACATGAGTAGATAAAATTGAATATTTCATTTTGCTTAATCAATTAAATGGATTTTTTTGTCAAATCATCCAATGTTATGTGATAAAAAAATTAAATTTAGAAAGCTTTTTATTCTCCTTTTCAAAGATTTTATAAACTGATGTTACGCAAAGTCAAATTGTAATTGAATTCCGACATTTTGTTTTCTTAGTTC
>JANOMP010000396.1:0-4331 GCA_031420365.1 Cytophagaceae bacterium | reverse complement strand
GATTTATAAGAATGGCAGGCAGCTTTATTGATATTGATGAATTACACATAGATTTAATAGACAGAGTAAACCCTTTTCAAAAAGCCTATGAAATCCTATCAAAAGACGTTACGCCAAAAGTTTTAAAGATAATTCAAGATGCTATAGAAGTTACAAGAATAACAATGGATTTTGAGGAGGCCAAAATATTATGGCCAAAAATAATTTCCTTTCAACAAACAAACAATAGGCCTCCAAATATTGCATCCCAAGACCCATTAGAGAGTAGAATGGCCCAATGCATCATTTATTTAAAAGAAGAGAAACGGAAGAAATCCAATGGATAAGAATAGCACACTTGATGAAATTTTTGCAAATGACCCTTTTGGCTTATTGGATATAAAACCCAGAGTTTCTCAATCCAGAAATGAAGAAGAGCGTCTGATTTCTTCTTTCGAAGAAATTAATTCTTTTTTTGAAATGGAGCATAGAGAGCCTTTGGAGTCTCAAAATATGCAAGAGCGAACACTCTTTACTAGACTAGCTTCTTTACGTAAAAACCCTATTAAAATACTTGCTCTCAAGTCTTATGATAGATTTGGCTTGTTAAATTTGACTGAGCCAAAAGAATATAATTCATTAGATGATTTACTAGAGGATGATGCTTTTGACTTATTAGGAGATGATTCTGAGGGTCTATTTGATTTAAAACATGTTAATTACAACGAAGATAGAGCAAGTGCAGATTTTGTAGCACGCAGAAAGCCATGCAAGGATTTTGACAAATATGAACCAATGTTAAAAGCAGTCCAAAATGACCTCTTTTTAGGAAAAAGGAAGTTAGTAAACTTTAATCAAGACAATTTAAGGGTTGGCGCATTTTATGTCCATAATGGAGTTCTTTTCTATCTTAAAGAAATTAATATTACCCAAAAAGAGCACTACAAGCTTGATGGTACCCGAGTCAGAGAAGATGGCCGAACTCGTTGTATTTTCGAAAACGGTACAGAATCAAATATGTTAAAGCGATCGGTTGAGAAAATCCTTTATGCAAACGGAAAAGTAGTTACCGAAAACGCTGACGAAGTTGCAGCGAGCTTATCACACCAAGTATATCAAATCACTGAACACGACCAAGCTTTTGGATACATTTATGTGCTTCAATCAAAAAGTACAGACCCAGCAATAAAAGATTTAAAAGACCTTTATAAAATTGGATATTCGAGTACTGAAGTTTTTGACCGCATTAAAAATGCCTCAAAAGAGCCCACCTACTTAATGGCTGATGTAAAACTCATAATGTCTTACCAATGCTTCAACATGAATCCTCAGAAGCTAGAGCAGCTCTTACATAATTTCTTTGGGTCGGCATGCCTAAACATTGACATATTTGACGAAAAAGGCCAAAGACATACCCCAAGAGAGTGGTTTATAGCTCCATTAAATATCATTGAGGAGGCGGTGGATTTGGTGTTAGATAAAACTATTTCAAACTTTAAGTTTGATATATTTACTAAAACTATCTCGAACCGCTAAAAAACATACCCCAATATTAAATTCCTGAATTTCCTTTTTCGGCATTTGGTTGAGTAATACTATTTAACAATTCTGAAAATCTTAAAATGTAAATTGCAAATAATTATTTCAGACATATTATTAATTTTACAGTATTTTTTTCAAAAAATATCCTTTTTTTAATTGAGCTAAGAACTCAATGCAATTCCGACCTAAAATCATATTCATCTTTTGGCCACATATCTGAATTTACCTCTTTTTTATTGCTAACCTTTCCCGTTTGGATAACTTTTAAAGTATTTATACAATTAATTAGAATGGGATTAATATCTACATCAGCCTTTTTATAAAAATCGTTTAAAGATTCTTTTTCGAGTCTTTCCAAAACCTTTAGCTTATCAAAATCCAATGGGGTTTCACTTCCGAGAAACAAAGTATTTACTACTTCATATACATATGGAAAAACATTAGTAAATCCATTTCTAATTCTTTCGGTTGGCACCCAAGAGATGGCAATTCCTCCTTTTTTTAATTTTGATTTTAACAATTTAAAATAGTCTTCTGAGTATAAATTTCCTGAATATGCCGATTTTGGGCGTAATGCATCTGCTTCAATGACATCATACTTTTTTGAACTATTATACAGCGTGTATCTGCCATCTTTTAAAATCATGTTTACTCGCTTATCGTTCAATATTCGTGTTGGGGCATCATAATTAGTTCGTTTTACATACTCCTCCAACACCTTAGGTTGATTCACAATCACCTCAAAACAATCAATTTGTTTGGTTATATTCCTTCCACCTGCGTTGTAAAGAGTACAACCAGATCCCAAACCAATAATAGCTATATCTTCAGGAGCAGGATGAATATAAAGTGGCAAAGCTCCAAGCATAATGTGAACATAATCTTCTCGCATTGGCAAAAAACTTTGTCCTAAACCATTTACAAAAACAGTAGATATTTTGTTATCAATTTTTATAGAAGACAACGCAGTTTCATCTTCACTAAAAATAAAATTTTTATCCTCAATTACTCCACTCAAATTTTTCCAAAACGTAGCATTTGATGGTATACAAAAAATGGTTGTAAAAAGCAATACAACCATTATTACATAGTTAAAAATATTTTGGCGTTTATCTTTAAATAATATAAAAACATAAAAAATACCCAAAACACAAATAAGCTTTATGGTCAGAGAAGACCCTAAGGAATTAAAACCTACTAAAGTTACAAACCATGCTCCAATAGTAGAACCAACAATATTCATAAACTGAAGCCAACCAACTTTTCTGCCAACGTTTTCAAATTTATCTTGAATTATTAGTTGAGATAAAGTAAAACTAAAACCCATAATAAAAGTTGGAATTGCCATTAAAAACAATGGAATTATAGCCATCGTCATAAGATTTATTTTAAAAGAATTTACAGTATCATAGCCTTTAAAAAAAACCATTAATGGAGAAAGTGCCGGAATTTTTGTTAGGGCCAAATGTAAAATCAAAATAGAAACTGCGGTATAAAAATAAAGAAAATATTGTGCTTTAAGAAAAAATCTAAGCTTACTTCCTTTTATTTCCTTTGCTAAACGTACACCCACAAAAGTTCCTACAGCCATTGAACCCAAATAAATAGTTAGAATAATAGAAAAAGTAACTGCATACGATTTCATCATCGTATCTAACATTCTAAACCAAATAATTTCAAATGAAATGGCCATAAACCCCGATAAGGTGTACTGCAAAATCCAAAACAAAAAACCTTTGTCCCAAATAAAGTCTATTTTAATATCTGCAGCTGTAAACGCTTGTTTTCCTATTTTAAAGCTATCAGCTTTTTTAGTTCGAAAAAACACATAAAGTGCGGTTAAGGCACAAATAAAATTTAGTGCTGCTCCCAATCTAACCGCATCTTCAAAACCGATTTTCGGAATTAACACAAACGAAGTTACAAATGTGCCAATGGCTGCACCTAAGGTATTTGTAAAATAAAGCAAACTAATAAAACTGGCCTGATTTTTAGAACTTTTTTCTTCAAAAGACTTTGATAATAAGGGCAAAGAAAGTCCCATTAAAAAAGTAGGAAACAATAATACCAAAAACAAAATACTATAATTAGTGAAAGTAGAATCTCCTGCTAAGATATTGCCAACATAGAGCCAATCATAAAGAATATATTTACTCACTAAAGCAAAAGCACCAATACCCAATTCGGCAAGAAAAAACAAAAGGATTGGTCTATTCTTTGGAACTCTGTCTGCTATTTGTCCTCCAAATAAATAACCTAAACCTAAGCCCGCCATAAATGCAGAAACTATTAAACTTATACTTACAGAAGATATGCCCGTATAAAAAACCAACCAACGCTGCCAAATAACCTGATAAATAAGAGCGGCGAAGCCAGAGAAAAAGAAAATAAAAATTAAAAGAATAGCATTTGACTTTCGAGAAGAAACTGACTTTGAAGACATTTTTATTTTGTTAGGTATAAAAAAAACCAAAAAAAAACCAAACTTAATCAAAAAAATACAAAAAGGACTTTAGAAAATCATTTCAAAAATAACTAATGAAAAGAATTTACCTATAAAAAATTGCCTAAAACATTAGATATATAGGTATAAAAAAAGAATTAAGTAGAATATGAAATTACTACTTAATTCTTAGGAACTTTCAAAATATAAAGTACTCAAAATTGACGTATTATTTTTTATTTTTTAAAGGCGTAAATGAGGAAAATAGTAGAGCTATTTGACGAATTTACAACGCATAAAAACTACAAAAGAAAAAATCAAGATGAGTAATTAATATATTGACAGCTCCTTAACATGATCCTATTTG
>JANOMP010000395.1:0-12826 GCA_031420365.1 Cytophagaceae bacterium | reverse complement strand
AGCGAATAATTCAAGAAAAACGCCGTTTATGCCCTAAATATACGAATTATTGGCCGTATTGCCTAAATATTCAAGCACTATTTTTTGTGTATTTATTTAATAGTTAAATAGTTAGATAGTTTTCTTGCAGACACTATTTAGGAATAATTTTTAGAGAATCACCTAAATCAATACAATATCATCGGCATGAACCAAAATTAAATTCTGATTTTTTAATTTATCTTTTAAGTCATGAGACGAAACCTTGCATTGGCCCACAGCAATTCCCATATTTTCATTATTAACAATTTCTACCACTTCACCGGCCTCAAATTCCCCTTCAAAATTGATTACACCCACTGCCAAAAGGCTCTTTCTTTTTAAAATTGCCGTTATTGCCCCATTATCTAAAAATAATTTTCCTACGCTCAAGCTTCCACTTGCAAGCCACTTCTCCTTTGCCGATAAATTAGCCTGAACAGGCTCAAAGGTAGTACCCGATTTTTGATGAAAAGCATTTAAAATACTTTCAGGATTCTTCATTCCAAAAATCACCACTTTTATACCCATTTTTGAAGCTAAATGAGTAAAAGTAAGCTTAGAAGCCATTCCGCCAGAGCCAAGTGAAGTTTTCGATTTGTTTACTAAGCCCATCACTTGGTGGTTGATTTTCTCAACATTTTTAATTAAAACTCCCTCTTTGTTTAATAAACCTCCCGAAGCCGTACAAAGCATAAGCAATGAAGCCCCAAATCCGCCAGCAATAAGTGTGGCTAATTCATCATTGTCTGAAAACTTTAATTCTCTATTGCTTACTACATCGTTTTCGTTGGCTATTGGAATGATATCATTCTTCCAAAGTTCTTGATAGGTTTCTTTTAATTGTAAAAATTGTTGCCTATTGGCAAAATGCTGTCTTTCACAAAGACTTTGTGCTACTTGAATACCGAATTTACTAAATTCTTGATCATACAATTTTAGAAGTATAGGATTTCCAATAGCTGCTGCTGCTTTTTTTTGGCTTATTGTGCCTTCGTAGTTTTTAATAAACTGCTTTCCGGCCCCAACTGCTCCAGAAGACACCAAAACTATTCGATAAATTTCGCTTAAAATTGCCACCTGACGAGCAATTTCTCCAATTATCGTTTGATCTGGCTCTCCATTTTCTTTTGTAATGGAGGCTGTACCGAATTTAATAACTAATAAATCTCTTTTCATCATCTAAAATCTTCTGGAAATTTAAATTCTTTTGCATACGATTTAAACTCCCCTATTTGCATTTGAGCTAATACGTTATTTAAAGCAAGAGAAAACTCAATTCTATAATCTTCATGAACCTTATCTATCATCTTTAACAATGCTGAAAACTTGTTGCATAAATAAAGTCTAATCAAATTTACATCGGGATGATACAAGGTATAGTTGGTAATAAAACTATGATTTTCAAAAAAAGAATTGAGCAATACTAAATAAAGCTCAATCTCCCCAATTTTATTTGCAGTAATTTTTTTAAAATGTGTAATACTTCCATTCGCAGATCTCAAATGTTTTAAAATGAATTTCGGATACTTCACATTCCCTAATTTTGAAAAATAAACTATAGTTTCTATTGCCTTTTCTTTTCTTACTTGCAAATCATAATCATCGTCTTCTAATAATCTATAACGTAATTGCTCGACCATAATCACATTTTTATCTATCAACCGTAATAAAATTTTATCCTTCTCTTTAAGGGGCATTCCCAATATTGCCTTTTCTAACTCTTTATCGATATTTTTTGCCATCTTTCTTTAAATTAGCATTAATATTCTCCATAAAGCGGAAACTAAAACTAGAAGCAATGAAAAAGGCGTAAGTACTTTCCAACATAAATACATGAGTTGATCTATACGTAAACGTGGCAAAGTCCAGCGTACCCACATTTGCAACAACATTCCGAAATATGCTTTAGAAAAAATCCAAAAAGCACCCCAAATATGGATAGAAATGCTTCCTGGTGTTCCCATTGTCCAATCGGCCAATTTTAAATTTCCAATATTGGGTAATGGTGTATTCCAACTTCCTAAAAACAAAACCGCTGCTAAAAAGGAAAGGAGGAGCATCATTCCATATTCTGCTAAAAACAGAATTGCCCATCTAAAGCCTGAATATTCGGTGTGAAAACCGGCAATCAATTCTGACTCAGCTTCTGGCAAATCAAAAGGTGCTCTATTAGCTTCGGCCAAGGCAGAAATAAAAAACATAATATATCCAATAAACAAAAATGGACTCCTGAAAATATTCCATGTCAAAAAACCACCAATTTTTGTAGTCTCTATTCCTAATCCTTTTATGCCAAAAAGGTAGTTTGATTCATTCGAATAAACTCCTTGAAGCATACTTATCTCTTGTAAATCTAAACTTGCACACGAAAGTGCAACTGCCAAGACTGTAAGTCCTATTGGAACCTCATAAGAGAGAATCTGAGCAACTGAACGCATAGAACCCAATAAGGCATATTTATTATTCGAAGACCAACCTGCCATCAAAATACCTATTATATCTAAGGAAATTATACCTAAAAAAAGAAAAAGGCCTGTTTGAAGCCCAGACCCTTGCAAACCAGGACTTATGGGAATAAAAGCAAAACCTGAAAAAATAGCGGCAAATATTAAATATGGGGCAAATTTAAATAGTTTTTTATCCGCAGAATCAGGAATAATATCTTCTTTTTGAAAAAGTTTAACCAAATCTGCGAAAAGTTGAAGTAATCCCCATTTACCTACTTCCATGGGACCAAGTCTATCTTGAATAAAAGCCGAAACTTTTCGTTCAATATAAACACTTACGATTACATTGGCTGAAATCACTGCCAAAAAAATCAATAGGGGAATAAACATCTAATAATTAAATTTTAAAATTCTGCGTTTTTCGGTGTTCTTGGAAATGGAATTACGTCACGAATGTTTCCCATTCCAGTAACAAATAACACCAATCGCTCAAATCCTAAGCCGAAACCAGCATGTGGTGCTGAACCAAATTTTCGAGAATCCAAATACCACCAAATATTTTCTGGCTCTATTCCTACTTCTTCAATTCTTGCCAAAAGTTTCTCATAATTATCTTCTCGTTGTGAGCCACCAATAATTTCACCTATTCCAGGAAACAAAACATCCATAGCGCGTACAGTCTTACCGTCGTCTTCCTGTTTCATATAAAAAGCTTTTATCTCTTTTGGATAATGAGTTAATATAACAGGCTTTTTGAAATGTTTTTCAACTAAAAAACGCTCGTGTTCCGATTGTAAATCTACTCCCCATGCTACTTCATATTGAAATTGCCTTTTCTGTGCTGGTTTAGATTTTATCAAAATATCTATAGCTTCCGTATAAGTAATTCTTACAAAATCGTTTTCTACAACCATTTTTAACTTTTCCATTAATGACCAGTCAGCGCGCTCATTTTGTGGCTTAGTTTTTTCCTCTTCCATCTGCCTTTTTTCTAAAAATGCTAAATCATCGGAACAATTTTCCATAGCATAATTTATTACATATTTAACAAAATCTTCAGCTAGATTCATGTTATCTGTTAAATCGTAAAAAGCCATTTCAGGTTCTATCATCCAAAATTCTGCAAGATGTCTGGTAGTATTTGAATTTTCAGCTCTAAAAGTTGGCCCAAATGTATAAATTTTTGATAAAGCTAAAGCACCCAACTCTCCTTCTAACTGACCTGAAACAGTTAATGAAGTTTGCCTACCAAAAAAATCCTGGCTATAATCAATTTCGCCAGTATCTGTTTTTGGTGCGGCATTTGGTTCAAAAATACTTACTCTAAACATTTCGCCTGCTCCTTCTGCATCCGAAGCCGTAATTATTGGTGTATGTAAATTAAAAAACCCTTTATCGTTGTAATACTTATGAACTGCAAAAGCCAAAGCGTGTCTGATTCTAAAAATGGCCCCAAAAGTATTAGTCCTAAACCTTAAATGAGCTTTTTCTCTTAAAAATTCTAAACTATGTTTTTTTGCTTGCATTGGGAAAGTCTCATCTGCTTCTCCATAAATTTCTATAGACTCAGCTAAGACTTCAACTGATTGACCTGAGCCTGCAGATGCCACTAATTTTCCAGTTATCGCCAAACATGCCCCAGTAGAAACTTTTTTTAATATTTCAGCATCTATCTTATGGTCTTCAACTACTGCCTGAATATTATTTATGGTAGAGCCATCATTTAAATTTATGAATAGGATATTAGCTTGTCCACGTTTTGTTCTAACCCAAGCTTTCACTACAACTTCTTGGTTTTCTGGTTTTTGCTGAAGAATTTCTCTGATTTGCATAAAATAATGACTCTTTTGTTTCTGAAAATAGAATAAAAATTAACTTAAATACAAAATTAAAAAAATTGCGGGTATAAACTATTTAAAATCTTGAAATGAAAATAGATAAAATGCTTGTTGAATTAAGAAAGTATTCCTCATAGAACTTAAGGAAACAAAAAAAAAATGAAAAAAAATATTTAAAATTAAATTTTGAATTCAGTTATTAAATATTTCTTAAATTTTAGTGTATTATTTAAGTCACTGCTTTTGGTGAGCTGCTTGTTCAGCATAAGCTATCAATGTGGGAAAATCCAATTGAGTTAAAGTTTTTCCCTTTTGATTTTCCCCATAGATCTTCTTAATTGGAATCTTAAAATTAGATTTAATGGAAAAGGAATAATAATCATTTAAAGATTTCCCAATACTCGCGTTTTCTGGTACGCATAATTGGTTCTCTTTTCCTATCTCAATGTTTTCATTACTTATCAAAAGTGGAAAAATACAGTCATATACTTTAAAGAGACGTTTAATAAGCACTTTTCTGCTTGGAAGTTTTGCTGTACCCGACCACCAAATATCTTTGACTTCGTTCATTGCATCGTTTGTGGCTTTGGTGTCTTCAACTGCTCCAAAATTCTTTAAAGTTTCATTAATACTGCTCGTCATAGCCTCTTCAAATTCCAAATCACTTTGTAATGCTTTCATACCCAAATGGACTCCTAGTAAGTTTGAATAAGCGTCTTCAACTGAAAAGCTTGAATACCTTTCTGGAACCATGGGGATAAACGAAGCTCCAAACCATGTAGATATTTCATGCCAAACAGAAATATCATATGCAATTTTTCCAGCTAATTGTACAGCATCTCCATCAGAAATATCTTCGGGAATAAATAAATTTAACGTTTTCATTCCACCCTCCACTCCCATTTTGATACTAAAATTTGGTTGCCCTTTTTTACTTTGAATTATGCTAAACAAATAACCAGTAAAATCGGCCATATCTCTCAAATGCCCCAAATCAATAAATCCACCATGCTGTGTATAAATTATCCCGTTTTGCTCTTCTTTATTTCCCAAATACTTATGAGGCCCAATTTTATCTAAACCAGTAGTTTCAGTAAATTTTACGAAAGAAAAAACTGCCAATTTTACATCAACCCCAAATGAACAGCAGGTACGAATAATCCTAGGTGGGGGATTATTTAGAGCACCTTTTTCCAATTTTGGCGGCTTTGCAATAGAAAAGATGGAAAAAAAAAGAAAAATTATTATTTGTAAAATCATCATCTTATCTTTAACTATTCCCATGATTAACCGCCCTTCTTATATAAAAAACAATAAACACTAATAATGATTTCAATTAAAAATATTTTTTTTTAAAATTCCATAAAATCCCTGCAAAGATACCTAATTTTGGAATTTAATTTTTATAATAAATGCTACAAAGTATTCCTTCAAAAACAGACATTGTTTCTACGCATGAGCGAATAAGACCTTACATAAATCGAACGCCAATTTTAACAAACGAAAAAATAAATAGTTTAGCGGGTTGCGATGTATATTTTAAATGCGAAAATCTTCAAAAAATTGGAGCATTTAAGGCCCGAGGAGGCTTAAATGCAGCATTGAGTTTAGAATCATCAGATCTTGTGAATGGATTATGTACACATTCGTCTGGCAATCACGCGCAAGCAGTTGCATTGGCTGCTAAAATGCTTAATATCAAGGCTTATATTGTAATGCCAAACAATGCTCCGGAAGTAAAAATAAAAGGGGTCATAGAACTTGGTGCAGAATTGATTTTTTGCGAACCAAACCTACCCGCTAGAGAGAATGGGGTAAAAGAAATAGTAGAAAAATTCAAAGCCACCTTTATTCATCCTTTCGATAATTATGACGTCATAGCTGGTCAAGCCACTGCAGCTAAAGAATTAATGGAAGATTATCCTGATTTAAATGCCATTTTGGCTCCGGTTGGTGGTGGTGGTCTATTAAGCGGCACAGGTTTAAGTGGAAAATATTTTGGGAAAAACAAAAAGATTTATGCAGGAGAGCCAGAAGGTGCTGCAGATGCTATTCTATCGTTTCGATCTGGAAAAGTGGAAAAAGCTGCTTTTATTAACACTATTGCCGACGGCTTGCTTACTAATTTGTCAGAAAGAACTTTGGAAATAATTAGAGATACAGTAACTGATATATTTTTAGTAAACGACAAAGAAATTTTAGCAGCACTTAAACTTATCTTTGAAAACTTAAAAATAATCGTAGAGCCTTCTTGTGCTGTGCCTTTAGCTGCATTATTGAAAAATAAAGCCTTATTTAAGAACCAACAAGTAGGAATCATTTTAAGTGGAGGAAATGTGGATTTAGCTAAACTGACTTTTTGAAAATGTTAAAATATTCTCTTGAACTTACTATTAATCAATAATTTAGAAGTACTTTCTAAAAAAGGATTGAAAAAAAAATTGGACAGATTGAATTTCCAAGATTTTGCTCATACACAAAAATAGATTCTCGAAAAATTCTAGAATCTATTTACTAAAAAATATAACGTTTAGGAAATCTTTTAAAATTGGTCTTCAATTTCTTTTAATTCTAGCCCCCATGCATCAGCAACTCCTTTATACACAATATTACCAGAAACTATATTTAAACCTTTTTTTAATTCTAAATTATTTTCGCAAGCTGTTCTCCAACCCAAGTTTGCCAATTGTACAACATAAGGTAAAGTGGCATTGGTAAGTGCTAAAGTTGAAGTATATGGTACCGCTCCAGGCATATTAGCAACACAATAATGCACTATATCGTCGATCACATAAACTGGATCTTCGTGGGTAGTTGGTTTACAAGTTTCAATACATCCTCCTTGATCAACCGCCACATCTACTATAACAGTACCAGCTTTCATAAGCTTGAGCATATCTTTTGAAATCAAATGTGGTGCTTTAGCTCCAGGAATCAATACTGCTCCAACTATTAAATCAGCGTCTTTTATAGCTTGTTTTATATTATATTCATTTGACAATATGGTAGTTACATTAGCTGGCATAATATCAGAGAGCTGCCTTAAACGAGGTAAACTTACGTCCATAATTACTACCCTTGCTCCTAAACCTGCAGCCATTTTTGCTGCCTGAGTTCCAACAATGCCTCCACCCAAAATCAGAACTTTACCAGGAGGCACTCCAGGCACACCGCCTAACAACACCCCTTTTCCTCCCTGCGGTTTTTCAAGGTATTTAGCACCTTCTTGAATAGCCATTCTACCGGCCACCTCGGACATTGGCACTAAAAGTGGCAGGGAGCGATCAGTCTTTTCTACAGTTTCGTAAGCCAAACAAATTGCCTTGGAATTAACCATTGCATGAGTTAAAGGCTCTGAAGATGCAAAATGAAAGTAAGTGAAGACCAACTGGTCTTTTTTAATTAAAGGATACTCTGAAGCAATGGGTTCTTTTACTTTTACTACCATTTCTGCTATTCCATAAACTTCTTCTATGGTATTTAAAATGGTAGCTCCTGCTTCTTCGAATTCTATATCTAAAAAACCACTATTTATACCTGCACCTTTTTGAATATAAACCTGGTGCTTATTTTTTAATAATTCTAAAACTCCAGCTGGAGTTAAAGCTACACGATTTTCGTTGTTTTTAATTTCTTTCGGAACTCCTACTATCATTTTTATTTGTTGATTTGTGTTTTGCGACACTCTTGAATAATTCATGTAGAATTATTGGCGATACAAAATTATAAATAAAAGAATATTTTTTTATCATATCGGAGAAAATAAGAAAATTATAGGTAATATTTTATAAAAAACAAAAAATATTTCTTTAATTTACTTTTATAATTTTAAAAACTAGCTGTTTTTTCTGATGAAAATTAAATTGGATGAATTAGACAAAAAAATTCTTGCATTACTACAAGAAAATGCAAGATGGACTTACAAAGAAATTGCTGAAAAGATAAATCTTTCTTTAACACCCGTGCATGATCGAATTAAGCGACTTGAGAATGAAAGAGTAATAGAAAAGTATGTAGGCATTTTAAATAAAAATAAACTTGGTATGGGCTTAACGGTCTATTCCCAAGTTACCATAATAAGACAAACTAAAGAAGTATCAGAAATCTTTGATGAAGCCATAAAAAAACTACCCGAAGTACTGGAATGCAACTTTGTTTCGGGTAGTTTTGATTATTTGTTAAAAATTATAGTTCCAGATATGGAATCATACCATAATTTCCACCAAATGAAACTATCTCTCATTCCAGGCGTTTCATTAATTAACTCCTATTTTGTTATGTTAGAAGTCAAAAACACAACAGAGATTTCTATTATTTAATATAATATCCAAATTAATATTTGCAGTCGCTACCCAACCAATCATAATCTTGATCAATTGGCTGACCGTCAGGTGCTACTAAACTTTGATATTCTTTTAAAAATTCTTTCAAATCATCGGTATTTTTAAATATTCCATTTATATACTGACCAAAACCTCCTAAAACTACCTGGTTTTTTATAAAATAATTATTTATCTCATTCAAAATTTCTGTAACATTAGATTTCACTTCTAAAGAAGCAGCTGCATTTATTTTTAATTTTTGAAGTTCTACAATATACATTTCGGCTACAACTCTACTAATCTGACCTAAATAGTTATTTTTAGAAAGGTTTTCACTAAAGATTATCGACTTATTAGAGCTTCTTAAAACCTCTAAAAACGAAGGTAAATTTTTATCATAAATTTGTTGAGTACTTAGTCTTGCTGCCCTTTGTGGATTAAGCATTAAACTCAAAGTAAGCTGAGAGGCAGCTTCTGCTGGAGAAAGTACATCAAAACTCATTCCTGTTTTTCGTTTAAAAGTTTCTCTTGGATTTGCAGGATATCTAAAAGGCCTTGGTGGAATAAGTGTTAATAATTGTTTTGGAATGGCCAAAAAATCAGGCTGAAGTGTTTGAAGCAATGCATTTAAGCTCGCTCTTTGCTCTTGCCCAGAGGTTGGTTTAAAAGGTATTTGGCCATCTCCCTTTAAAGCATTTGTATAATAAGCCCCACCCAAAACCTTTGATGCAGCCTGTACTTGGTACCTATGAAACATATACATTGGCACAAAAACTTCCTCTAACTTTGCCAATGGTTCATTTTTTGATATCTTTTTTTCATCAAAATTATTGAGGACAAAATTCCTTAGATCCATTGTTCTTAATAACTCTTGCGTAGCGTCAGAACCATTGTCCCATAGATGCGTCTGTGGATGTAAAGAACCGTCTGGCCGGGCATCTTGATCTGTTAAAAATTGTAACTTTTTCTTAAAAAGATTTTGAACTATTTGATTTAGAGCTTCTGTTTCATTCACTCCCGGCGCAAAATCTTGGTAACCCCAAATGATAGAAGATTTATCGTATTCACCAATTCCCATAGTATAAGCTTCCGAAAAATCTACTTTCCCATCTTTTAAAAACACCAAAGGGTGCGGATAATCCATAACAGAAGCTCGCCCTTGAATACTCGAAATATAATTATGAGGTAAACCCAAGGTATGCCCTATTTCATGAGCAGCGAGTTGCTTCAGTCTATCTAAGGAAAGTTTATTCAATTTTGTATCGTCAAGTTGAGAGAAATCTCCCGCTAAACCTTGCGCTAACATATAATCTTGCCTTACTCTTAAAGAGCCCAAAGTTACTTTACCTTTTAAAATCTCCCCTGTACGTGGATCAATGACACTTGAGCCATAAGACCATCCACGAGTACTTCTATGCACCCATTGTACCAAATTATATCTAATATCCATCGGATCGGCATCAGCTGGAAGCATTTTTACTTGAAAAGCATCTTTATAACCTGCGGCTTCAAAGGCTTGGTTCCACCAAGTGGCTCCTTCAAACAAAGCTGAGCGAATGGGTTCTGGTACACCTGAATCTAAATAGTAAATAATTGGCTTTATCGGCTCGCTTAAAACAGCGTTAGGGTCTTTCTTTTCTAGGCGATGTCTTGAAATATATTTTTTAATAATAGGCTGGTTGATTGGGCTTGAATAATCGTAAAACTCTATTCCGTTATAACCAATTCTGGGATCAAACACTCGAGGTTTAAAGTTCAAATCTGGAAGTTTTACAAATGAATGGTGTTGATGCATGGTAACATGATCAGCATTAGGCACAACTGAGGACAAATAATATCCTGGCTTAGAGCCACTTAAAGTGACTATAGCTTCGAATTCTGTATTATTTGGGAACGTTTTACACATAGAAGCATAAATACCTGACCTACTGGCATCAAAACTATATGTTCCTTGCTTTGCTAAGGCAATATCATCCGAGGCATGCACTGCATCTCTCAATAAAAATGGTGTAAAATCTATTATGAATTTCCCATCTGAATTTTTTAAAATCTCAAAACCAAAGAGGATTGATTTTGCGAAAGACTCTTCCACAGCTTTTTTCTCTAAAGCATCATTTGTAATAGCTCTAAAAGAATAATTGGGTTCTACCATCATAATTTTATTCCCAAAACGCTCAAATTTTAGCACATGTTCCCTGCTCAATTTACCACGATCTAAACCTATATCGTTTGAACCTATACCCTGAGCGAGACTTGGATAATATAAGAACTCTTGTCCTAAATCTTTGACCTCAAGGTAAATTTTGCCTTTGCTATCATTCCAATAAAAAGTAAAATAGCCTTCTGATTTTTTAAAATCTTTCAAAAGCAGGTCTATTTCTTGCCCATTTGCATTCAAAAAAGACAAAAACAATACAATCAACAAAGCATTTTTTTTCATTATGATAAAGTTTATTCTAAATATTTTTTTTCTCCAGCATTAATTTCTAAGGCTATTCGGTTTTCTTTTGGTGGTATAGGGCAAATATACTTTTCGTTATATGCACAATAAAAATTTCTTGCCAAATTAAAATCTAAAGTAATTGCATCACCTAGTAAATCAGATTTGGGTATATTTAAGTATCGACCACCTCCATAAGTGGTTTTCGTATTAGTAAAGTCATTGAAAGGAAGCAAGTATGACGTC
The DNA here is from genome assembly GCA_031420365.1 of Cytophagaceae bacterium. Lineage (GTDB taxonomy): Bacteria > Bacteroidota > Bacteroidia > Cytophagales > Spirosomataceae > Leadbetterella. The sequence goes on along the minus strand of JANOMP010000395.1, from coordinate 1,512 downwards.
TCTTCCTCAAAAACTAGGACTTCAAAAGTTTTTCCATTTTTTTGAAATTTTGCTTTTCCTGCAAGATTTGCACCTTGGTTGGTAGAGTCTGTCATTAACATCTCAAAAGTTTTGTTTTGAGAATCAGCTATGAAGGCGGCTTCAAAAATTAATTCTTTATTTGGTTCAAAAAATACAAATTTGTTAGGGTTTTTATTCAATAGTGGACTTCCCTCCATTTCAATCAGCTCTGTTTTATATTTCTCAAAAGATTTTTTTGTTTTTAATTCAAAGGTTTCCGTATCACCGAATGAATAATAGAGTATCAAAGCAATAGCCAAAATAAGTAAAATAAAGAAAAATTTATTATTAAACATAAAGAGGAAAAAGTTTTATTTTTGTGAAACTTTAACAAAAATAAGATACTTCTAAAGTACCATCACTATATTAATTAAAAATAAAATCGATGTTTACGGGAATAATAGAAAATAGAGCAGAATTATTAAAAAAAACTGAATATTTGTCAAATGTAAGTTTTAAGTTCAAATCTATATTAGCTTCTGAATTAAAAGTTGACCAAAGTTTAAGCCATAATGGAGTATGCTTAACAGTCGAAAAAGTTTGGGCAGAAGATCAAACCTATCAGGTAACAGCAATACAGGAAACATTGACTAAAACTAACTTAGGAGAATTAAAAATAAATGATTTAGTAAATTTAGAACGTTGTATGAAAGCAGATGGAAGATTTGACGGACATATTGTACAAGGTCATGTGGATATAACTGGCGTTTGTAATCATATTTTGGAAACTGATGGAAGCTGGGAAATCTACATAAAATACAATTCAGAATCTGGAAACATAACGGTCTCTAAAGGGTCTATTTGTTTAAATGGAATAAGTTTAACAGTTGTAAATTCAGAAACTGGTTTATTTTCTGCATCAATAATACCCTATACTTGGGAAAATACGAATCTTAAGTATCTTAAAAAAGGTGATAGTGTAAATTTGGAATTTGATATTATAGGTAAATATATAGCTCGCCTTTTAAAATCATGATTTTTGAATAACTCTTGTTTTTTTTAGAAATTAATGGTCAATTTCATAAAAACTCCTTCTATTCGAAATCAATATTTTAATAAAAAAAATGTCTATACGTGCTCTTTCAAAATATAGACCTTGTTAAAAGTAATTTAAAGTTAAAAAAAACTACTGGCATCCGACTAATTTTCAAATTGTATAAAAAACCTTATCAAATGACTTTTCAATCGGGTCGCCGAATCGAGACCATTTTTCAGATTTTTAAAAAAGACCCCCTAATTTTTATACGTTGTGTGTCCTGTGGACGGCCTTACTTTTGCGTTTCGACGCACCGCCTGTTTGCCGGTCCAATTGAAAAAAAGCCGAACGGTCGGACCCAAGCCAAAAAACATTCACAAATCGGTACGCCGAATCGAATAAACCTAAAGGGCGTTCCCCTTTAAAATTTGATAATTAGCTATTAAAGATATAATAAAAATTCTCCATTTCAAATT
>JANOMP010000394.1:0-28665 GCA_031420365.1 Cytophagaceae bacterium | reverse complement strand
TCATACGGACGTTTTTGTGATTAATGGAACAATCAGTGATTTGTTTTCTAAAAGGTTTTATTTAATAATATTTCTCCACTCTAAATCCTGTAATGCCATTTTTTTTATAAAATATTTTAAGAGAGATTTTTATTTCCTTTTTCAAAGCTTGCATTATTCTTCTAAAAAATCTAAATCTTTATCATGAGTTTCGGCAATTGTAAAAGTGGAATAAAAACCTATCACATAAATTAGTATTCCTACAAATGCCGCAGCCCAAACTACACTATAACTTTGCTTAAAAAAACCAAACAAGGTGATCATACCTGCAACAGAACCTCTTACCATGTTAGGAACAGTTGTGGCTGCAGTAGCTCTAAGATTAGTTCCGAATTGCTCTGCACCAACGGTAACAAACATTGCCCAGTACCCAGTCCAAAAGCCTAGCCAAACACAAGTAGCATATAAAGTGAATGCGCTTTGCATTCCCCCAAATAAGTAAAAAAATACTCCAAGGAGAGACATTCCCATCATAAATGCAATGGCTTTTTTACGGGATTCTAACCAATGACTCAAAAATCCACTTATAAAATCTCCAGCTGAAATACCAGCGTAAGCCCACATAATGGCGAGACCCGGATCTACTTTTTCTGTGAAACCAAAGGCTTCTCCAAACTGGTTGCTTAAATAAATTAAAATACCAATACAAAACCAGGTAGGTAATCCTATACCAATACATCTTAGATATTTCGTAAATCTTTTCCAATCAGTGAAAAAAGCAAAGAAATTTCCTTTTTGAATTTTTGAATTTTGTGTAATATTTTTAAACATGCCCGATTCTAAAACTCCTACTCGTAATAAAAGTAGCATAAAGCCCATACCTCCTCCTATAAAGTATGCGATCGTCCAATCTCCAGAAAGTCTTACAGTAAATGTTGCTACTACAGCACCTAAAAGCCCCACTCCAGCCACTAAAGAAGTGCCTTTTGCTCTTAAATGCTTTGGCAAAACTTCAGACACTAAGGTAATACCAGCACCTAATTCACCCGCTAAACCAATTCCCGCTAAAAAACGAAGCCATTTATAAGCCTCTACTTTATCAATGAAGTTTATTTGAGGAATTAATCCACATAAAATATTTGCTAAAGAATAGGTAATTATAGATCCAAACAAAACTGAAAGTCTTCCTTTTTTGTCTCCTAATGTTCCCCACAAAATACCACCAATTAATAAGCCAATCATTTGAATATTAATAATTTGTGAGCCTATTGTATCAACTTCAAGTTTGTTAAGGCCTAGACTTTGTAAACTTGGAATTCTAACAATGCCAAAAAGTTGCAAATCATAAATATCTACAAAATAGCCTAGTGCAGCCACAATAACCGGCATACTAAACAAATGTTGAAGGTCTGTTTTTTTGTTTTTCATTTTTAGGGGTTTATTTTTAATCGCTTTAATTTTTTAATCCGAAAGCTAAATCTCCTGCATCACCTAGACCAGGAACAATATATGATTTAGCATTCAACTCTTCATCTATATCTCCAATCCAAAGCTTACATTCCGACATCCTAGCTTGAATATATCGTACCCCTCGATCGCTTCCAATTACAGATACAATATGTGTCTTTGATGGAATTCCAAAACGCAACATAGCATGATAGGCTTTTTCAATTGATTTTCCACTTGCCAACATTGGGTCACAAATAATTAATGTTTTTCCTTGAATATCGGGACTGGCAATATAATTCATTTCGATTTCAAAGTTTTCTTTTTTGTCATGAACACCGCGATATGCACCAATAAAACCATTCTCGGCTTTGTCGAAATAATTAAGCAAACCCTGATGTAGAGGCAAACCAGCTCTCAAAATAGTTACTAGTACGGGAGATTCTGTAAGTACAGGGATCTTTTTTGATCCTAAAGGAGTAGTAAATATTTTGTTTTTATAATTTAATGTTTTTGAAATTTCATAGGCAAATATTTCACCTAAACGTTCCATGTTTTTACGAAATCGCATGGTATCTTTTTGAATTTTTTCATCTCTAAGTTCAGCTAAAAATTGATTAGCTATTGAGTTGGAATGGGCCAAGACAATCATTATTTTCTTTTTTGTCAAATGTATAAAAAAGGAATATATTTTTTACTAAAATTAAATTTAATTCTACATTTGGATTTTTTTGCCAAAAAAAAGCCTTCTTGTTTTTTACAAGAAGGCTTTTTTAAAAAGTTTAAAAACTACACTTTTATCTCTACGTCAACTCCTGCTGGTAATTCCAATTTCATTAAGGCATCTACAGTTTTAGGACTTGCAGAGAAGATATCAATCAATCTCTTGTAAGTACATAACTGGAATTGCTCTCTAGATTTTTTGGAAACGTGAGGAGAACGTAAAACTGTAAATTTCTCAATACGTGTTGGTAATGGAATAGGTCCGCTTACCGTTGCACCTGTAGATTTTACAGCTTTTACAATCTTTTCTGCCGAATTGTCAACCAAACTATGGTCAAACGACTTCAATTTAATTCTGATTTTTTGTGACATTTGGTTCTGATTTTTATGGTGAAAAATATGACCAACGAAAGAACCATTTACTCCGTTGACCTAATAAATGAACACAAAATTAACGATAAATATTTAAATTTCAAAATCAAATACTTAAAAAACCCGATAAAAAAAGGTTGTTATAAAAATTTAAAGTTTCTGGTTTTCAAATTTAAAGGATTTTAAAGTTCGATTTATTAGTAATCACATAAGTCTAAAATAGTTTTATATTTGAGGTCAAAAATAAAGAAATGCTCTCTTTCCCAAACGCAAAAATTAATTTAGGTCTTAATGTCGTAGAAAAAAGAAGCGATGGTTTCCATAATATAGAGTCTGTTTTTTATCCAGTTGGGTGGTGCGATGCATTAGAAATTATTAAAGCAACAAATTTTTCTTTTTCTTCTACAGGTTTAGAAATTCCAGGTAATTTAAAAAATAATTTAATTATTAAGGCTTTCGATTTATTGCATGAGTTAATTACAATTCAAACTAAGAAAAATAGCGGTAAAAAAAACACCAAATCTCAAATAGCAATCCACCTTCACAAAGTTCTCCCAATGGGGGCAGGAATTGGTGGCGGTTCTGCAGATGGAGCTTTTGCTTTAAAAATGATAAATGAAATTTTTGAATTAGAATTAAATATAGAACAATTGCAGGATTTTGCTTCCCGACTTGGGAGTGATTGCCCTTTTTTTATTGAAAATACTCCCAAATTTTGTTTTGAAAAGGGGAATAAGTTTGAAGAAATTGAACTTAGTTTACAAGGAAAATATATTCTATTAGTAAACCCACAAATTCATATTTCTACTGTAGAAGCCTATTCTGGAGTGTTGCCCAAAAAACCATTGATTTCAATACAAGAAATCCTTAAATCGCCTATTAGTGAATGGAAAGGTGTTTTAATAAACGATTTTGAGGAAGAAATCATAAAAAACCATCCAAAAATTGGCCAAATTAAAAGCCATCTGTATGATTTGGGAGCTTCTTATGCCTCTATGACGGGAAGTGGTTCTACAGTTTTTGGAATTTTTGACAAAGAAGTTGAACCTGTTGAAAAATATTTTAAAGATTGCATTTTGTGGCAAGGAATGGCGTGAAAATTATTAAAGAATGCCCTAAAAAATTGTTAAAATAATTCGCGAATTTTTTCTTACAAAACTAACTCTTAAATTTTAAATGTTACAATAATCACATTCCATTGAAATATCTATAGTAGAATCAAAATATTATACAATATTTCAACACTTTTTTTGCCTAATTATCGGAAATATAATTTTTTTTTAGTTATTTCGCACCCGTATTCACTATCTATATAATGTAATTGGAGGTGGTAGGGCAATACTAATTTGTTTTAAATAAATATAATTATAAGCATGGCATCAGTTAGACCAGACGAGGTTTCTGCGATTTTGCGTCAGCAATTAGCAGGTGCGAAAACCGAAGCGGAACTAGAAGAAGTAGGGACTGTACTCCAAATAGGTGATGGAGTTGCACGGATCTATGGACTTTCAAAAGTACAACAAGGAGAGTTAATTGAATTCGAAAACGGATTGAAAGGCCTTGCCTTAAATTTGGAAGAGGACAATGTTGGAGCCGTTTTATTAGGTGATTCAGCAGGGATTAAAGAAGGTTCAATTGCAAAACGTACTGGTGAAATTGCCTCTGTAAAAGTAGGTGAAGGAATTATAGGACGTGTTGTAAATACCTTGGCTGAGCCGATAGATGGTAATGGCCCTATTTTAGGAGAACTTTTTGAAATGCCATTAGAAAGAAAAGCTCCCGGAGTAATTTATCGCCAACCAGTTACTGAGCCTTTACAAACAGGTATAAAAGCTATTGATGCTATGATTCCGATTGGTCGTGGACAACGCGAGTTGGTTATTGGAGACCGTCAAACTGGCAAAACAGCTGTTTGTATTGATACCATAATTAATCAAAAAGAATTTTTCGACAAGGGCGAACCCGTTTACTGTATATACGTAGCTTGTGGTCAAAAAGCATCCACTGTAAAAGGTGTAGAGCAAACATTGAGACGCTATGGAGCTATGGACTATACAGTTATTGTTAATGCTGGTGCTTCTGATCCTTCTCCAATGCAATATTTTGCTCCTTTTACTGGAGCGGCTATTGGTGAGTATTTCAGAGATACTGGTCGTCCGGCTTTAGTAATATATGATGACTTGTCTAAGCAAGCAGTTGCTTATCGTGAAGTTTCTCTATTACTTCGTCGTCCGCCAGGTCGCGAAGCTTATCCTGGCGATGTATTCTATCTTCACTCCAGGTTATTAGAGCGTGCAGCTAAGATAAACCAGTCGGATGCAATAGCACAAGATATGAACGATTTACCTCCTTCTTTGAAAGGAAGAGTTAAGGGTGGGGGTTCATTAACGGCTTTGCCAATTATTGAAACACAAGCAGGTGATGTTTCTGCTTATATTCCTACCAACGTAATTTCAATTACAGACGGTCAAATATTTTTAGAGTCTAATTTGTTTAATGCAGGCATCCGTCCTGCCATTAATGTAGGTATTTCGGTATCACGTGTGGGAGGAAATGCACAAATTAAATCAATGAAAAAAGTAGCTGGAACTCTTAAGTTAGATCAAGCTCAGTTTCGTGAGTTAGAAGCTTTCTCTAAGTTTGGTTCTGATCTAGATGCTGCAACAAAATTGGTTATTGAACGTGGTCGTCGAAACCAAGAAATTTTGAAGCAAGGGCAATATTCTCCTTCACCAGTTGGTGACCAAGTAGCCATGATATTTGGCTCCATAAATGGCATGATGGATGATGTTCCTGTTAAGAAAATAAAAGAGTATGAAACTGAGTTTTTGACACTTTTGAAAGCCACCAATCCAGAAGTAATTGAAAGTTTAGCTCAAGGCAAAATGGACAAGGATATTACAGATTTCATTTTGAAATTTGGAAAAGATTTGGCTAAGAAATATGCTTAATTTTTGATAGGTGTTTTTAGAATATTACTATTCTAAATTCGCAAATCGTAAATCTTAATAAAGAAAATGGCTTCATTAAAAGAAGTAAGAAATAGAATAGTCTCAGTAAACTCAACCATGCAAATAACCCGTGCCATGAAAATGGTTTCGGCGGCAAAATTGAGAAGAGCTCAGGATAAAATTATTCAAATGCGTCCTTATGCTAATAAGTTGAATCAGCTTATTGCTCAAGTTTCCGCAGGTACTGAAGTTGGAAATTCAAATCCTTATACGCAAGAAAGAGAAGTTAAAAATGTGCTAGTAATTGTTGTTACTTCTGACAGAGGACTTTGTGGAGCATTTAATTCTAATGTAATTAAAGCAGCAACGGCGTATATCGAAGAGAAATATGCGGTACAGAATCAAAAAGGAAATGTGACTATTATGCCTTTAGGTAGGAAAGGAGCAGAATTCTTTTCAAGGAAGGGTTATAAATTAGAAAAAGAACATTCTGATATTTTTTCTCGACTTAGTTTCGAAGTAGCTAGAGAAGCAGCTGAGAAAGTAATGGCAAGTTTTTCTGATGGTATTTATGACGAAGTGGTATTGGTTTACAATGAATTTAAAAATGTTGCGACCCAGATTATCAGATTGGACAAATTTTTGCCTTTGGTAAAAGATGAAAAAGAGGAGACCGTTGTTAGTACTGACTATATTTTTGAGCCTTCTGAAGAAGAAATTATTCTTGAGCTTATTCCAAAATCTATAAAATTGCAATTGTTTAAGGCAGTTTTAGATTCTAATGCCTCAGAGCACGGAGCAAGAATGACTGCCATGGACAAAGCAACAGAAAATGGGGGAGATATGTTAAAAGACTTAAAAATAGAATATAACCGATCTCGTCAAGCTGCTATCACTAAAGAAATCTTAGAAATAGTTGGCGGTGCCGAAGCTTTAAAATCGGCTTAAAAATTTAAAGAATCAAGTAGAAGAGACGTTTCCCGATTTTTGGAGAACGTCTCTTTTTGTTGCATTAAGAGGTCCCATTTTTTCTAGAATTTATTGAAAATAAAGATTAAGGGGAGCATAAGTATAGAAATAATTAAGGATAGCATACTTTTTTATAAATAAACTCTTGTTTTGGATTTCTTACTGTTTATATTTGAAAAAATTAAATAAACCAAAGAAAATGTTAAGCCGAGTTGCCAATTCTGTCTATTGGATGAGCCGTTATATAGAAAGAGTAGAGAATTATGCACGACTCGTAAGTGCCAATATCAACCTTTCTTACGATTTACCTGGCATATTATCGGAAAATTGGTCCTCGTTATTAAAAGCCACAGGCGACAAAGAAACCTATTTGGAGCATTATACAGAAGAAGACAAAGAAAAAATAATAGATTTTATAACCTTCGATGTTTTAAATCAAAATTCTATTTTTAATTCTCTAAGCTATGCTCGTGAAAACGCACGCACAATTAGAGAAACTTTGCCAAAAGAGATTTGGGAACATTTGAATGGTTTTTACTTAAATTTCAAGTCCTCGAATATAAAAAGTAGCCGTGAAATTGACAATATAGATCTTTTTTATGAAAACATAAAAGAGGAATGTCAGCTTTTTACTGGCATGATTGAGGCCACATTAACTAGAAATGAAGCCTATTACTTCGCTAGTTTAGGTCGATTTATTGAAAGAGCTGATAAAACATCTCGATTCCTAGACATTGGTTATTTTAATTTTAAGGTAAAATCAGATACTAAAATTTCTAATCCACAAGATTTGTTGGCTTGGTCTGCTGTTTTAAAATCAGTAAGTGCTTTTAATATGTACAGACAACAATATAAAAGCTTGAATCCTGAGAGTATAATAGAGTTTTTAATAAAAGATAGAGATTTTCCTAGGGCTATATGTTTTAGTATTAAAAAAGCGGAGTATTCTTTATATAGAATTGGGGGAGTTAGGCCTCAAGATAGCTACTCTAATCTAGCAGAAAAGGCTATAACTCAGCTTAAACATGAAATAGATTTTACAGAGACTCATGAAATTGTAAAAGGTGGATTGCACAAATATTTAAATACTTTTCAAACTAAAAATAATGAAATTGATTCAGAAATATTCAAAGTCTATTTCGATTTAGAAGCGAAATAGGGTAAAAAAATGTAAAAAATTGTTTAATTTTGTGTAAATTAATGAATCTATAAAATGACTTTTTGTTTAGGGGTAAAAACTGCACAAGGAATTATTGGAATTGCAGATAGAAGAATAACTTCCGGCAGTGAAGTTTCAAGCGAAAAAAAAGTATTCACACATCAAATAAAAAATCATTCTCTTTTTATTATGACTTCTGGCTTGCGTTCGGTTAGGGACAAGGCCATTACTTATTTTCAGGAAGTGTTAGAAAACCAAGATAGCACTTTTGATAAATTATACAAAGCCGTAAATTCATTTGGAAATATGGTTAAACGAGTTGCAGATGAGGACAAAGCGCAACTTCAAAGTGCAGGTTTGAAATTTAATTTATCGGCAATTGTTGGAGGTCAACTTGAAAAAGACTCTGAGCACAAATTATTTCTATTGTATCCTGAAGGTAACTGGATTGAAGTTACCCAAGGTTCTCAATTTATTATTATTGGTAATTCAGGATATGGAAAACCTATTTTACATAGAAATATAAAATATAATACACCGTTTGAAGAAGTGATTAAACTCGGATTTTTGGCATTCGATTCGACGAGAGTAAGTGCAAATGATGTTGATTTCCCGTTAGATGTTTTAATGTATGAAAAAAATTCATTTAAAATTGTGGAGCACACTTTCGAAAAATCTGATTTAGAGCATATTTCTTATCAATGGAATGCACTTTTGAATGCTTCTGTCCAAAAACTTTCTAATGATTGGATAGATCCATTATTAAGAAAAAGATAATTATGATTTTAGATATAGAACATGTTCTAGAATACACTTACTCTGACTTTGTTGGCTTAAACCCTCATTATCTATATCTTAGTCCAAAGCCAAACCCTTACCAAAAAGTAATTTCACAAAGCATAGAGGTAATTCCTGAGCCAAATGTAATGGTGAAGAATATTGATCAAGAAAGCAATATTCAACATGTTTGCTTTTTTAATTCAACAACTAATAGATTAAATGTTTCTTCAAAAATCAGGATAGAGACGGAAGAGTTTAGTCCATTAAACTTTGTTTTTTACCCTTTTGAAACTTCAAAAATACCCTTCAAATACAAAGGAAAGCTGGGAATAAACGCAGATTTTTTCTTAAAGAATAAAAACTTGTCTGAGCCGATAGTTTCTTATGCTGAAGAATTAGCAAAGGCGGCTAATTATATAACACTAAATTTTTTGATGGAGGTTGTTACAAGAATCAACCAAGACTTTAGTTACCTAACTAGGGAAATGGGTGAAGCTAATACATCTTTATATACTTTTAATTCAAAATTTGGAACATGTAGAGATTTCTGTGTTTTGATGATGGATTTATGTGCTGCTAAAGGCTTAGTAGCAAGGTTTGTAAGTGGGTATTTGTTTGGTAGCGAATTACATGAACACGAACTACATGCCTGGGTAGAAGTATTGCTGCCCGGTGGAGGTTGGAGAGGGTTTGACCCAACGGAAGGGAGAGTTGTAAACCAAAACTATATAGCTTTGGCTGCTTCAGTAGAATCTATCGGCCTTAATCCAGTTAGAGGAACTTTTAGAGGCCCAAAAAATGTTATTTCAGAGTTAAAAACTAAAGTAAAAATTGTTGAAGTAGCACCCTAAAAATTAATATTTTTAAAATAATCTAATACATTTTTTTTAATTTGAGTTTCATTTTTTTTTGCAATTTAAGCGATTGCTAAAATAATTAGGAATGATTACTTGATAATTTAAGTAAATTTATAATTCATTAAACTTATAAAGGTGACATTAATTAAGTCCATTTCGGGAATTAGAGGAACAATTGGAGGGAAATCTAGCGAAAGCTTAACTCCATTAGACATTGTGAAATTTACAGCTGGTTATGCAATGATGCTTTTGAAAAAATCATTGATAAATAAAAAAATAATTATTGGAAGAGACGCAAGGCCTTCAGGACAAATGGTATCTGATTTAGTTTCTTCAACTTTAATTGGAATGGGTTTTGATGTTATTGACTTAGGCCTATCCACAACCCCTACTGTTGAAATAGCCGTGCCTTTGGAAAATGCTGCCGGTGGAATTATTCTAACAGCAAGCCACAATCCTATTCAATGGAACGCACTTAAATTACTTAATGAAAAGGGTGAATTTATTTCTGCAAATGAGGGAGAGGAGCTTTTAGAAATAGTAGAGAAAGAAGATTTTGAATTTGCTGATGTAAGACATTTAGGAAAATATTCAAAAAATGACACCTATTTACAAATTCATATTGACAGCATATTAGCTCTGTCTGCTGTAAATAAGGAAATTATAAAAAATGCTAATTTCAAAATTGTTGTGGATGCGGTAAATTCTTCTGGCGGAATTGCAGTTCCAATGCTTTTAAAGGCTCTTGGTGTTGAAATAATAAAGGAACTTCATTGTGAGCCAACCGGAATTTTTGCCCATAATCCAGAACCCTTACCAGAAAACCTTAGAGATATTTCAAATGAAATGGCAAAAGGAGATTATGATTTAGGTATAGTAGTAGACCCAGATGTGGATAGGTTAGCCTTTGTTTGTGAGGACGGGGAGCCTTTCGGTGAAGAGTTTACATTGGTAGCCATAGCAGATTATATCTTAAGTATCAATAAAAAGTCAAAACAGACCACAGTTTCAAATCTTTCTTCTACAATGGCCTTGAAAGATATCACCATTAAACATGGGGGAGAATATTTTTCAGCTGCTGTGGGAGAAGTGAATGTTGTTGAAAAAATGAAGGAGCAAAATTCTATAATTGGGGGAGAAGGAAACGGTGGAATAATCTATCCTGAGCTACATTATGGGCGTGATGCCTTAGTTGGGATTGCTCTTTTTTTAACTCATTTGGCTAAATTTGGCAAATCGGCTGGATTTTTAAGGAAGAGATATCCTGCATATTTTATTGCAAAAAAGAAGATAGAATTAAACGATTCTATTAATGTTGATGATATTCTTTTAAAAATTCAGAAAAAATATTCAAAATATGAAATAGATACCCGTGATGGAGTCAAAATCTATTTTGATAAAGAATGGGTGCATCTAAGAAAGTCAAATACTGAAGCTATAATAAGGATTTATGCTGAATCAGAATTTGAAACTAAATCCATAAATTTGGCGGATAAAATAATTAATGATATCAAAGAATTAATATCTGGTTGATTTGATAGGGAGGTATAAAAAACTAAATTTGTGCGAAATATTTAAAAATATACTATAAAATGCAGGATAAGTATCCTGCCTTTTTTTAATATGTCGGAAATAGAACCCCAAACGTCACCACTTGTAAGTGTCCATTTACTTACTTACAATCATGCTAAGTTCATTAGGCAATCTGTAGAGAGTGTAATAAACCAAAAAACTAACTTTCGTGTTGAAATAATCATTGGTGACGATTGTTCTACCGACGGAACTAGAGAAATTGTAAAGGAAATAGATGCACAATATCCTTCATTAATTAAAGTAGTTTCGGGAAATACAAACGGAGGCCCACAACCCAATTCAATTAGAATATTAGAAAATTGTGCTGGTAAATACATGGCTGCTTTAGAAGGAGATGATTATTGGATAGACCCATTAAAACTACAAAAACAAGTAGATTTTATGGAAAATAATCCAAATTTTTCTGTTTGTTTCACAAATACAAGAGTGGAGTTTTTTGAAGGCAAAGAAGAGCCTTTCCTTTTAAATCAAAATTTAGCAAAAGATGTATTTACTTTGGATGACTTAATAGCTGAAAACGAAGTCTGGTTTATGGGAACTGCTACCTTGTTTTATAAAATGTCTGCAATCTATCCTGTTGAGCCTTGGTTTTACAAAACCAAAAGTGGCGATATTCCTATGATTATGTTAGCCGCTAGATTTGGCAAAATTAAGTATCTACCAGATGTTACCGCAGTGTATAGAAGACACACCGCTGGAGCTAGTAATACTGATTATAAGGATGATGCAGTTTTTTTAGAAAATAGGATTATGATGTATACAAATCTCGACAAAGACACAAATTTAAAGTATCATTCTATTTTTAAAAGAAATTTGGGACATTGGTATTATTTACTATTGAATTCCAGGCAATACCAAAATAAGTATTTCAAGAAATTGGGTATAACTTTATTATATTTTCGATTAATGTTCCCTACTATTCCTAATAGTAAAGCAATACTTAGAGACCATTTAATTCCTCAATGGATAATGACTCTTAGTAGAGTTATAAGAAGAAAATTAGGGTTAATAAATTGAATTTTAAACCTTTTAAAAGTTGATTCGAGCATTTTTTCAAAGAAAATCAAGTTATGGATTTGCTTTTTAATGTTTTTATTAAAGCAAATATTCCAAACATAACTACAGGAATACTAAGAATCTGACCCATGTTTAATGTCATGCCTTCTTCAAATGATTCTTGGTTTTCTTTCAAAAATTCATAGAAGAATCGTAATCCAAAGATCCAAATAAAGAAAATAGCGGTTAATGATCCTTGAGGTGTTTTTTCTCTCCATTTATTATATAGAAAATATAATATTACAAAAAGAACAAAACAAGAAATAGACTCATAAAGTTGAGCTGGATGTCTTGGTACTTGTTCAAATTCGAAGTTTCTTTTAAATAAAACTCCCCATGACTTGTCAGTAGCTTTACCCACTATTTCAGAATTCATGAAATTACCGAATCTAATGAATCCCCCACCAAGAGCTGAAACAATGACCATTCTATCTGTAAGCCATAGGTAATCATACATTTTGTGCCTACTTTTAAAGATAAAAAGACCAACTAAAACACCCATTGCTGCACCATGACTAGCTAATCCGGAATAAGGAGGCATTAACATTTCATAAATGAACAGCCCAGGGTTTTCTCCAAAATGTTGACCTTCATAAAAAACATAATGGCCAATTCTAGCCCCCAAAACTATTGAAATAATCATAGTTAATAGTAATTTATCCAAATCTTGCTCTGGCTTGTTTTCAAATTTGAAAACCTTAGCTATAATTTGAAAGCCTATTAAAAATCCTAAAGCAAATAATAAGCCATACCATCTTATTTCAAAACTGCCAACTTTAAATATAGTGGGTGAAATATCCCAAACAATTTGTGCTAAAATCATAGTATTTATTAAGAATTTACTTAACGAGAAGCAAAAATATCATTAAAGATTAAAACAAACTAAAATTATTATTACAAAATAACTATTTTTGCATCAAAGCAAAGGAATTTTTTGAATAAAAAGCTATTTTTTTCTACTTTTAGGGCTTTTAGCCTTCATTTTCTTCGACGATAGTTTACATCGATTGGTATTTATTATTTCTCATTTTCAATATTATTATTTAAATGAACTCCATAAAAATTGGAATCATAGGTGGGGCTGGGTACACGGGTGGTGAACTAATAAGAATTTTGATTCATCATCCTAATGTAGAGATTATGTTTGTAAATTCGAAAAGCCAGGCAGGAAGGCCAGTTTTTGAAACTCATACTGATTTAATCGGTGACACCGACTTATTGTTTACAAATCAATTGCCTTTTGAAGAGGTAAATGCTATTTTTCTTTGTTCTGGTCATGGCCAGTCTATAAAATTTTTATCGGAAAACAAGATTCCAGAAAATGTAAAAATAATAGACCTAAGTACTGACTTTAGAGATAAATCGCATGGCTTTGTTTATGGATTGCCTGAATTAAATAAAGAATTGATAAAAAAAGCGCAAAAAATAGCTAACCCAGGTTGTTTTGCTACTTCTATTCAATTAGCTATTCTGCCACTAGCTCACGCAAACTTAATAGCTAATGAAGTGCATGTAAGTGCAATTACAGGCTCAACGGGAGCTGGTCAATCATTAAGTGCCTCCACTCATTTCACATGGCGAAATAACAACATGTCTATTTATAAAGCATTTACACATCAACATTTAGCTGAAATTAATCAGAGTATAAAACAACTTCAAGGAGATTTTAATAGTGATATTAACTTCATCCCTTATAGAGGCAATTTTACAAGAGGAATTATTGCTAATGTATATACAAAATTTGAAGGGGATTTAGATTTGGCTGTTAGAATTTATAAGGAGTATTATATAAATCAACCTTTCTGTATAGTTTCTGAATCAGAAATTGATTTAAAGCAAGTTGTAAATACAAATAAATGTGTATTACATTTACAAAAAAATGGAGGTAATCTCTTAATAACTTCAATAATAGACAATTTAGTAAAAGGAGCTTCAGGACAGGCAATTCAAAATCTAAATCTTTTGTTTGGACTGGAAGAAACCACAGGGTTGAAACTTAAAAGTGTAGCATTCTAAATTTTTAAATTTATGAAATTATTTGATGTATATCCTATTAATAACATTGCACCAGTTAAAGCTCTTGGAAGTAAAATTTGGGACGTAAATGGGCAAGAATACTTAGATCTTTATGGCGGACATGCTGTTATTTCAATTGGGCATTCTCATCCACATTATGTAAAAAAACTTACTAAACAGATAAAAAATCTAGGGTTTTATTCGAATTCAGTTAAAATTCCGATGCAAGATGAGCTAGCAGAAAAGCTAGGGAAGCTTTCAGGATTAAAAGATTACAGCTTATTCTTGGCAAATTCGGGAGCAGAGGCTAACGAAAATGCATTGAAATTGGCTTCATTTTCAAACGGTAGAACCAAAATTGTTGCGTTTTCAAAGAGCTTTCACGGGCGAACTTCTGGTGCAGTAGCAATAACCGATAATCCAAGCATAAAAGCACCTTTGAATTTCGCTGATCATGTGCAATTTGTGCCTTTTAATGATATGGAAGAAACAAAGAAAGCCATTGATAAAAATACCTGTGCAGTAATAGTTGAAGGCATTCAAGGAGTGGGCGGAATTCAAGTTGCAAACAGTGAATTTTTGAAGACTATTCGAACATGTTGTGATAAAACAGGAGCAATTTTTATTCATGATTCTATACAATGTGGTTACGGTCGTTCAGGAAAATTCTTCACATTTCAATTTGCGAATGTAAAACCTGATATTGTATCGGTGGCCAAAGGCATGGGAAATGGTTTCCCGATTGGAGGAATTTTAATTTCACCAAAATTTAAGGCTAAACACGGTATGTTAGGTACCACTTTTGGAGGAAATCATCTAGCTTGTGCAGCGGCAATTGCTGTTTTGGATGTGATTAAAAAAGAGAAGCTAATTCAAAATGCTGAAAAAATAGGTCATTATTTAATGAGCGAATTGGCTAAATTTAAATCCATAAAAGAGTTAAGAGGCAAAGGACTGATGATTGGAATTGAAATGCAAGAATCGGTTAAAGAAATTAGAGACAAATTGCTATATGAGGATCATATATTTACAGGTGTTTCGGGTACAAATATAATTCGGCTTTTACCAAGTTTGGCTTTGAAAAAAGAAGAAGCTGATATATTTTTGAAGGCTTTTAGTAAATATGTAAGTTGAGCTATTGGAGATTTAATGCTATTATTAAAATCCAATAGCATTTCCTCCATCCACTCTTAAAGATACCCCATTAACATAGGCTGCTGCTGCTGAAGCTAAGTATACTGCGGCCCAACCAATGTCTTCTGGCTTCCCAAATTTACCCATAGGAGTACGGTTCAAAGCTTTGTTCATTCTTTCAGGGTCGCTATTCATTGCAGTTTGCATCATTGCCGTTTCTATAAAACCTGGTGCAATAGCATTTACTCGTACATTATATTTTGACCAATCTACAGCTAAAGCTTTTGTAAGACCCTCAATTCCACTTTTTGAAGCCGTATATGCTGGCACGCGGTCTATTCCATAATAGCCAGTCATTGAAGAAATCATAATAATAGACCCAGATTTTCTTTCAATCATCCCCTTTGCAACTTCTCTTGTGAGGGAAAAAACAGAGTTAAGATTAGTTTGAATAATCCGATTAAACTCTTCATTTGTAACCTCCAAAGAAGGTTTTTTCATGTTTACTCCAGCATTATTTATCAAAATGTCTATTTTTCCATATTTTGTAATTAGAGTATCTACGAGTTCTTCTGTTTTTGATAAATCTGTAACATCATTTACAATAAAATGGCATTTATCACCTAAGTTTCTTTGGGCTTCTTCCAGCATATTTTGCCTTCTGCCAGTTATTATCACTTCAGCACCAGACAATAATAAACATTTGGCAATTTCGAACCCTATCCCTGATCCACCACCAGTTATTAAAGCTACTTTTCCTGTTAAAGAAAATGGATTTTCTAATTCAAACATACTTTTCATAAATCATTTATTATTTTTGGCCATTTCTAATGCTTGCGTCGTAATCTGGTATTTCAAAAGCATATTGGGCACTTCCCAGTCGGGCAAATTATTCACCTTTTGATATTTTAAAAAGCGTTCCATCACCTCTCCAAAATGAGCTTCATGACCAGTTCTGTATTTTTCGGGTATTTGAATCATCCACTCATTTCCAATTTTTGATAGATCTATTCCTGGGAACTTTTTCTTTAATTTTTTAAAAGCAAACTTTAAGTCATTTTCTGCTAATGAACAATTCTGAATATATAATTGTGGAATATATTTTTCTTGAGATCCCTGCCTAATTTCTAAATTTGCATTTGTCCCTTTCATTATGGAATAATGAGTATCTCCTCCTTTTTCGGTACTATAGTTCCACAAAACACGAACTTTGGAATGAATTTCTTTCAACTTAAAATCTATCTCGCCATTTGCATATACATTTAGCGTATTAGGGTCTTTTAAATCTTTCATTAAGAAATCCGGAAATGAAGAGGCTCCAGTTATTGTCTTAAATTGTTCTAAAGTCATTTCTGTTGGCCAGCGTTTTGCTTTTAGTACTTGACCATCTTTTAATGTCAAAGGAGTCTCAGGAAAAGCAGCCCAATGAACTAAATCAACAAGATGTGTGGTAACATCTATGATTCCTTCTCCTTGTTGGCGAGTGTCCATAAACCACTGAGGGCGAATAAGTGGGGCGCCAGAAACATATTTATAAAAATGATGTACACTTTCTTCTACTATTGATGGGTCTTCTAAAGTGCCTTTTTTTAGTGTTCCAAAAATATCATTAATCATTGATAATTCTCTTTGAAGCAATGTGGTAATTTCAGATCGCTCTGTCATGATATCATACAAAAGCACATCATTTTTTTTGGCCTCTGAAAATGCTTTTTTTAAATTTTCAAAGCCTTGAATATCAATGCACATTGGTTTGTCAGCTAAAACATGTTTTCCTGCTTGAACAGTCTTTAATATTGAAATTGTTTTTATTGCATTATTTCCAGCCATTACCACCACATTACCACTTTTTTCTGAAATCATTTTTTCAAAAAAATCTGGCTCTTTGTACACTTCCTCTTTCCATGTAGTAGGAGAGTCCTTTCTATTATTGTAAGCTGAAATTCGATCTAAATGCTGTGTAAGGTCTGGGCCCGGAGGAGCATAGACTTTTACTTTAGTATCTAAACCTTGAAGCATACTTTTTTGAACTAATGCGGCATGAAAGTGACCTGGATCTAGAGTTATTATTTTTACTGGGGACTTTTTAAATTTCTTCAACTTTGTAATATCTAGCATTTTATTTTTTCCGATAGCGTATTCTATTCCTCCCATTATATGTTTTACAAACATTGGTTCTTCAAAATCCTCTGCATTATGTCCACCTGCAGTATAAAAAACTCTCCCACCTTCAAATTCGTGATACCAAGCAAAAGGGTAATTTTGAGTATGTTTTTGAGACTTGAAAGTAGTTGAATCTAAAACTGCCAATATGTTTACCTTATTTGTAAATGGCCCAAAATAATACCATTCGTCCCATCTTTTCCAATTTGTGGGCAAATGTTTGGTTGCTGGATGATTTTTGTCAGTGATTTTAATTACTCCATTCTGTTGTGGCGGATGATATTGAAAAGTGGCACCTAGCATTTGATTAAACCATTTCCAATTTCGCTCTACTCCAGATGAACAATGTATTCCAACCAATCCGCCACCGCTCCTTATATATCTCTGCAAAGCGGCTTCTTGATTTGCATCAAAAATATCTTGATTTGCACTAAGAAGTACCAAAGTACTATATTTTGCCAAATCAGTATCGTTAAATAGGGAAGCATCTTCAGAAGCATCAGATTGAATACCAGCTTGTATGCAATGTTTTGTTAAAGATTTTACTGCTGATTCAATAGAAGCATGTCTATAGCCCCATAAAGCGTTTTTAGAAAATATTAAAACGCGTTTTTCAGTCCTATTGGTTTGGCCAAAAATGGAATGCATGGTTAGAAAAAATAGAAATATATATTTTATCATTTTATTGAATTTAAAGGAATACAAACCTATTAAAAAATTTGTTCTTGAAAAATTTCTTTCTTTTCAAATAATAATACTATTTTGACATAAATTGAAATTTTATTTGAATGCTGGAAAAAGCATTCATTATTTTTTCTTTGAAAAAATTAATTCTAATCCTTTAAAAGATTTCCTAAAAACGTATTTTTTAAAAAGAAGGCTATTAAGAAGAAAACAATTGACCAATTGAGATAAATATAATAAAAATCACTTACGTCTCTGATGCTAGTATCTTTAAACTTGGTTTTTTCTAAAGTATTTATTTGTTTAAAAATTTGACTTAAAGTTTGATTATCTGCGGCTCTAAAAAACATTCCATTTGTGCCTTTTGCAAGATGTTTTAAGGTTGCTTCATCTATTTTTTCTGTGTTATTATTTTTTCCAATAGCTATTGAGTAAATTCTAATTCCAAAAATTTTCGCTAATTCAAGAGCAATATTTGGATCGATTTCTCCAGTTGTATTATCGCCATCACTTATTAATATTACAACTTTAGATTTCCCAGGGACATCCCGAAGTTTATTAATGCAGGACGCTAATGCTAAGCCTATGGCAGTTCCTGAAGTCTTAATCAAAGAGGTATTCAAGCCAGTAAGCGTTTCTTTTAACATATTATAGTCGGTGGTTAACGGACTTAAAGTAGAAGTTTCTCCTGCAAAAGCTACTAAAGCTATTCTATCATTATTTCTTCCAGAAATAAAATCTTTAGCTATATTTTTGGCGGCATCTAATCTATTGGGGTTTAGATCATTTGCTAACATTGATTCTGAAATATCTATGCCTATTGCAATGTCAATACCCTCTGTGTATTTTTCATTATTTATATTTTGTAACTGTGGGCGAGCTATTGCCAATATTAATGCACAAATCCCAAGAACAAAAAATAATGGGATTAAATATCGAAACCAATTAAAAAGAGAATATTGCGTTTCGATTTTGCCTAATGAAAGAGTTAAGTATTTTTTACGTTGTGAACTGAAAACCCACTTTAAGAAAAATAATAAGGGAATTAAAGCGAATAAATAAAAATAAAATACATTGGCCCATTCAAATTTTCGAAGTGCGGAAAGAGAGAACCAATAAAATGAATACCATTCTTGCATTTAATTTATTTAAATAGAGCTAATTGTTAAGGAATGCAGTTACCGCATTACGCACACTTCCATGATAAATTAGTAAAGATTTAGCCTCATCGTGACCAATATTCAATTCAGACATTACCATTCTTGTACCTCTTTCTATTAATTTTTTATTACTTAGTTGCATATCCACCATGCTGTTTCCTTTTACTTTACCAATTTTAATCATAATGGTAGTTGAAATCATATTAAGAACAAGTTTTTGAGCAGTACCTGATTTCATTCTAGTACTTCCTGTTATATATTCGGGTCCAACAATGACTTCTATAGGAAACTGAGAAACTTTTGCTATTTCACTATTAGAATTGCAAACAATACACCCAGTTAATAGTCCGTTTTTATTTGCTTCTTGTAATCCTCCTACTACATATGGGGTTCTGCCGGATGCTGCAAGACCTATTAGTGAATCTTTATCATTAATATTAAAAGTTTGTAAATCTTTCCAAGCCTGATGCTTATCATCCTCCGCATTTTCTACTGCTTTTCTTATTGCAATATCACCACCAGCAATAATTCCAACAATCATATCAAAAGGCACCCCAAAAGTAGGGGGGCATTCAGAAGCATCTAAAATACCTAACCTTCCACTAGTTCCAGCTCCAATATAAAAAAGGCGGCCTCCATTTTTTATACGTTTTACAATTTCTGAAACTAAAACTTCTATTTGAGGAATTATTTTTTCAACGGCTAAAGGAACGGTTTTATCTTCTTGGTTAATTCCATTCAATATCTCTAGAATAGTTTTTTGTTCTAAATTGGTATGGTTTGAGCTTGCTTCCGAAACCAAACCATCTAAATTTATGCTATTATTCATTAAAAAATTTCCTATAATATTTATAAAACAAAGGTATAGTTTCTATACCTTTTAAAAAATTAAAGACTCCGAAATGTTCATTTGGTGAGTGAATTGAATCTGAATCCAGTCCAAAGCCTAAAAGAATAGACTTTAATCCCAACTCTTTTTCGAAAAGTGCAACTATTGGAATACTACCTCCGCCTCTTGTGGGAACAGGAGTTTTTTGAAATCCTTCTTCTAATGCTTTAAAAGCAGCTTTATAGCCAATTGAATCCGTTGGAGTAACGTAGGGTTGCCCCCCATGATGTTTAGTTACCCGCACCTTTACAGACGCTGGAGCTATTGATTTAAAATGAGCAGTAAATAGCTCAGAAATTTCATCCCAATCTTGATCTGGGACTAAACGCATTGAAATTTTAGCAAATGCTTTTGAAGGCAAAACAGTTTTTGAACCCTCCCCAATATACCCTCCCCAAATGCCATTAACATCTAATGTTGGACGAATTGAGGCTCTTTCTCTTGTGGTATATCCTTTTTCTCCATTGACTTCGGCTACATCTAAATCTTTTTTGTAAGCTTCTATATCAAATGGAGCCTCTTCTAGTTCGGTTCTTTCTTCGAAACTTAGTTCTTTGACTTTATCATAAAATCCCTTCACGGTAATTTTGCCATTTTCATCGTGCAAAGATGCTATCATTCGGGTCATTACATTAACAGGGTTATCAATTGCTCCGCCATAAACACCTGAATGCAAATCTCTGTTTGGCCCAATTACCTCTACCTCCATGTATGCTAAACCTCTCAGACCAGTTTCAACTGATGGAATATTATTTGAGATAATAGAAGTATCTGATATTAAAATAACGTCAGATTTAAGTTTTTCTTTATTGCTTTTAACAAAATCTGCCAAATGTTCTGAGCCGACTTCTTCCTCTCCTTCAAACATAATTTTAACATTACATTCTAAAGTGTTGGTCGCTATCATACCTTCAATAGCTTTAATGTGCATGTAGATTTGACCCTTGTCATCACAAGAACCCCTAGCGAATATAGCGCCTTCTGGATGTAAAAATGTAGCTTTTATTATTGGTTCAAATGGAGGGCTGTCCCAAAGCTCTAAGGGGTCAGCAGGCTGCACATCATAATGTCCGTAAACTAAAATAGTTGGCCAGGTTTTATCAATAATTTTTTCTGCATAAACTATTGGATGACCTTTGGTTTGAAATATTTCGGCAGAATTTAATCCAGCAGTCAATAAGGCATTTTGGACAAATATTGCCGCCGATTGCATATCAGCAACATTTTTTGAGTTTGCACTAATAGAAGGGATTCTTAAAAACTCGAATAGTTCATCTAAAAACCTTTGTTTGTTGCTAACAATATAATTTTTCATTGTAAAATTTATTGAGAATAAAATTTTAAAAACTTAAAAAACAGTATACTTAATCTTGAATTGAAAAATAGCTTTTCTTTTGTGGGAGAATGCTTTTCCCAAATATAAAATAAGCATTTAATTTTGTAAAATTATTTTTAATACAATTTAGGGAATTTGGAAGGGTAAGCTTCTCTCATTAAATTGTAAACTGCGTCAAATATGGTTTCTGTATTGGGTTTTGAGAAATAATCTCCGTCGGAACTGTAGGCAGGCCTATGCGCTTGGGCACTTACGGCGGTAGGTTTTGAATCTAAATAGTGATAGGCATCTTGATTATCTAAAACTTGCTGCATCATATATGCTGATCCACCACCAGGCATATCTTCATCTGCAAAAATAACCCTATTGGTTTTTTTAATAGATTGAAGAATTACTTTATTTATATCAAATGGCAACAGCGTTTGAACATCAATAACTTCTATGTCTATTCCAACATTTTGAAGGTCATGCGCAGCTTCCATTACAATTCTACACATTGATCCATAGGTAACTACAGTGATATGGCTTCCGCTTTTAATAATTTCTGGTATTCCAAGCGGCTCACATATTTCAGCTAAATTGTCTGGCATCATTTCTTTTATACGATAGCCATTTAAACATTCAATTATTAAAGCTGGATCGTCTCCTTTTAATAATGTGTTATAAAAACCTGCTGCTTTTACGAAATTTCGTGGCACCACTACGTGCATTCCTCTTAATGCGTGAATTATGACTGACATAGGTGAGCCAGAATGCCAAATACCCTCCAACCTATGTCCTCTAGTTCTAATAATTAAAGGAGCCATTTGCTTGCCCATTGTTCTATATCTAAGACAAGCTAAATCATCAGTGAGGGAAGGTAAAGCATAATAAATATAATCAATATATTGTATTTCAACTATTGGTCGAAGGCCTCGCATTGCTGCCCCAATTCCTTGTCCTATAATGGTAGTTTCTCTAATACCTGTATCAGTAATTCGAAGATCACCATATTTTTCTTGCAAGCCTGCAAAACCTTGGTTTACATCGCCAATTTTACCCACATCTTCTCCTAAAGCAAAAACTAAGGGATTATTAGAAAAAGTATGGTCAAAAAATGCGTTAATAATTTCTCGTCCATCTACCATTATACTTTTTTCAGAATAGGTAGCTGGAATAGGATCAACTCGGAGTGGAGAACTTTGAAATTCACTATACAAATGGGAGTTATAACGCTCCGCATTTTTTAAAGTGAGGTTTTGAAGCAATTTAGAAATTTCTTTTTTATTCTTTTCAGAATTTGAAAACCTAGCAAGCTTTTTTAAGTTTTTTATTCCGTCCTTTTTATTTAAATTATTTAAATTAGAAAATTGTTTCTTTATCTCTAATACTTCGGTTGGGTATTTAGTTTTTTCTAAACATTCATTAATTAATTCTACTATTAGACTGTTTTCCTGATTCACCATATTCCTCATGGCATCCCAAGCATTTTTTCTAGCTAATTTGCAGTAGTCTTCTGCCTTTTTCTCAATTTCACCTAATTCACTTTCTTTAGCAAATCCATTTTCTAAAATCCATTTTCTAAATTTAGTATTACAGTCTTGCTCCTGTTCCCAATCTAGCCTTTCTTTAGACTTGTATCTTTCATGAGATCCAGATGCTGAATGCCCTTGAGGCTGTGTAAGTTCATAAACATGCACTAAAACAGGAACATGCTCATCTCTGGCTATTATTGCGGCTTTTTGATAGGCCTTTATTAATTCTATATAATCCCAACCTTTAACTTTTATTATTTCAATACCGTTTCCCCCATTTTTTTGAAAACCTGCTAGAGCTTCTGAAATACTACTTTTAGTGGTTTGAAGTTCAATTGGAACAGAAATGCCAAATCCATCATCCCAAACAGAAACAACAATAGGGATTTGAAGGACTCCTGCAGCATTAATTGCTTCAAAAAACATTCCTTGAGAAGTAGAAGCATCACCGATATTTGCAAAGCAAACTTCGTTTCCATTATTAGAAAACGCTGGCATCTCTCTTAGTGCTGGATTTTCTCTGTAGAGTTTTGAAGCATAAGCTAATCCAATGCTTCTAGGCATTTGTCCAGCAGTAGAAGAAACATCCATCACATTGTTAAACATTTCTGTTTGATTCCTCCATTTTCCTTGCTCATCCACCCAATGATTTCCAAAATGCCCATTCATTGACCTTCCGCCTGAAAAGACATCGTGATTTATATCAGCATGGGCATATAATTGGGAGAAAAACTGTTGCCATGTTAATTGGCCAGTTGCAGCTAATAAGGTTTGATCGCGATAATACCCTGAACGAAAATCTCCTTTTCTGAAAACTTTTGATAATGCAATTTGTGCTAATTCTTTTCCGTCACCAAAAATCCCGAATTTGGCTTTGCCCATAAAAACATCTTTTCTGCCTAAAAGACTTGCTGACCTACTTTCACAAAGGAGTTTATAATCGTCCAAAACTTCTTGTTTTGTAACAATCAAGTCAGAAGCTGTAAAAAATTCAGTCAGAATCTCACTCATTTAAGCTAAATCTGTTTTAACAAGGCATGACACTTGTAGTTTATTTGGTCTTTCCTACTTTAAAAGAAAAATAGTTAGTAAGACAAATATTTATGTAAAATTAAGTTTAATTTTTTAATTCACAAGAAAATAGTATTTGGTTTGTTAATACATTGTTAAAAAATTTAACAATTAAAAGGAATGGTACTTAATTTGTATTCTATAAATGAGAAAAAGTTTTAACAATTAATATTTACAAAAATGAAGAAAGTATTTTTTACACTTGTTAGTGTTTTAATGTTCGCCGCAGGTTCGTATTCTCAAGGTGTTTTAAAGTTTAACAAAGAGACACATGATTTAGGTAAATTAACTGAAGGGCCTTTGGCTACTTACAATTTTGAAGTGACCAACACTGGTACCGCTCCAGTTGTAATTACTAGCGCTCAAGCATCTTGCGGTTGCACAACACCAGAATGGTCAAAAGACCCCATAATGCCAGGTGGTAAAAGTGTTATTAAAGTAGGTTATAATACATCAGGCCGTCCTGGTCCTTTTAACAAAACCATCACTGTAATGAGCAATGCTGAAAATGCCACAACTATTTTGACAATTAAAGGTGATGTTGCTGCAAAGCCAGCTGCAAAAGGTTCTTGATAATAAAATTAAATTAAGTTTTTTTTAAGCCGCCCAATAATTTGGGTGGCTTTTTTGGTTGTTATTAAGAATGTTGTTTTATATTTAAGCCTAAAACCAATCCTAAAATGACCATACTCTGTATTTGCACTTATTTTAAAGGGTCGGAGTTTTTAAAGGCTGCCAAAGCCGAAGGAAATCAAGTGTTACTGCTAACCAATAAAACTTTAGAGCATAAACCTTGGCCTAGAGAATCTATTGATGAGTTTTTCTTTCTAGAAAATGTTGATAATTCTTTCGATACGTACAAAACAATAATTGAAGGCACGGCATTTATGTTGCGTTCAAGAAAAATCGATTTAGTAGTAGCCTTAGATGATTTTGACGTTGAAAAAGCAGCATTAGTAAGAGAGCATTTTAGGATTCCCGGAATGGGTCAAACTACAGCTCGTTATTTCAGAGATAAATTAGCCATGAGAGTACAAGCGGAGGACAATGGAATTCCCGTACCAGAGTTTAGTGCTTTGTTTAACGATATAGAAATCACACAATTTTTACAAAACACCCCGGCTCCTTGGCTTATTAAACCTCGTTCAGAGGCTTCTGCAAGTGGTATAAAAAAAGTTTTTTCTCTTGATGAAGCCTGGGAAAATATTCATAACCTTGGTGATAATAGGCATAACTATTTGATAGAATGTTTTAAACCAGGAGATGTATTTCATGTGGATTCGTTGATTATTGATTCTAAAGTACTATTTGAAAGATGCAATCAGTATCTCAGCTCTCCGTTTGAAGTGGCACATGGTGGCGGTATTTTTAGATCTGTGACTGTTGAAGATAAATCTTTAGATGAAGAAGCACTTTCTTTAATAAACCATCAAGTGATGAAAGCCTTTGGAATGCGATTTAGTGCTTCTCATACAGAGGTAATTAAATGCCACGAAGATGGAAATTATTATTTTTTAGAAACTGCTTCTCGCGTAGGGGGAGCCAATTTAGCAGAAATGGTGGAGGCTTCTTCGGGTGTGAATCTTTGGAAAGAATGGGCTAAAATTGAAACTGCTGTGGCAGAAAATAAAAAGTATAAATTGCCAAAATTGCAGAAGAAATATTCCGGTATTATTATTTCATTGTCTAGCCACCAATGGCCAGAAATGGCACCATTTAGTGATCCTGAAATATGTTGGGTAATGAAAGAAGAATACCATGTAGGACTAATAGTGGCGGCTAAAACGAGAAAAAAAGTTATTGAGCTTTTAGATAAGTATGCACAATTGATTTACCAGTTGGGTTATCATGCCTCTGCTCCAGCCTCAGACAAACCTTTACATTAATTTGGGTAGTTAATTTTGTATAACTTGCAGCATAAATTTATTTAATTGGACAAAAAAAAAGCATTCTTAATTGTAAATGAAGTCTTAGATTTAAAAATTTCTGAGCAAAAAAAAGCAGCAAATAACGCACAGGAATCTGCAAATCAAGAATCAAAAAGCTCGGCTGGAGATAAGTACGAAACAGGTAGGGCTATGGCCCAAAACGATAAAGCCCTAGTTGAAATTCAATTGTTGTCTTCTCAAAATGACAAAGCGATTCTTTCGAACATTAAATACGATCAAGAATTTGACACTGTGAGACTTGGATGCATTGCCAAAACAACTATAGGCACATTTTTAATGGCTATTAGTATAGGAAAAATACTTGTCAATGATGAATACTTAATGGTGATTTCGAAGGAATCGCCAATTGGAAAATTGATTTTAGGAAGAAAAGTGGGAGAAAAAATATCCTTTAATTCAAATGAAATAACAATTTTAGAAATTTATTGAATTTTAAATCTTGCTTCTAATTCAGGCTTAACAAAAATGTATCTTTTTATTCCTTCAAATTTCTCAATACGTATATAGTTTGTGCTTTTGTATCCTTCCGTCACAAATTGCCTATTGTCTGCAACTTCTAAATCCATCTGATAAAAAGCAATTAAATCGTACTTTTGGGTATTTGCAAGTTTTACTAAGTCTGTTTTTCCCACTTCCCAAGAAAACATAGTGTAGTTTGTTTTAT
Source organism: Cytophagaceae bacterium (assembly GCA_031420365.1). Taxonomy (GTDB): domain Bacteria; phylum Bacteroidota; class Bacteroidia; order Cytophagales; family Spirosomataceae; genus Leadbetterella. The sequence goes on along the minus strand of JANOMP010000394.1, from coordinate 2,200 downwards.
AATAATTAAAACCAAAATAATCGTTTGAAAGCAAATTAAGCTTTCTCCCTTTTGCCACATCAGCCATATATTTGTAAAATCCAACGTGGCTTGGCAATTTTATTCGGGAAGGATAATGAGCAAGAACTCCAATAAAATAACTGATAGTAAATAAGTATAGTGCAATATTTTTAAGTTTTGGCGTTCGAAACTTTAAACTCACAAACAAAAAAGCAAGTAATAAAAAATAAAAAGGTACATGTAAAATGGTATAATGAAAGCGTGGAAATACTAATAATACTGCTACAAATGTGGGCAACATAAATAAAACTAAATAAGGAAATTTCGGAAGATAAACCTTTATTATTTTCCAAAAGGTCAATAAAGTTTGTTTTATATCTATGCAGATTATAAGTAAAAAGCAAAAAATTGTGAAGGCATATTTTGTTTTGTTGTGAAAGAAAATGACAAAAACGTCATAAAAGCAGGATTTAAATATTTTCAGTGTTACCAAAAAGTAATTTTTGAAATTAAACAGAACATGTTTAAAAAAGAATGATGGATTTGCAGTGATGAGTTCGATGTCAGAATTTACTTTTCCATAAATTTTATCAAAAACTAGAAACTCCTCATCATAATCAAAATTTTTGCCAGTCCAAACTTGATAGTTGTCAAAAAAGTGTTGAATAAAAGCTACTTTTAGTTTTCCTGGCTCGTTTATTCCTCCACCAATAATATAAAACAAAGCAATAAAAACAGCAAAAGCACTCAGAACGAATATTTTTTTATTTCCAGTAATCTCTTTGCTTCTAATTGTTTGGAAAACAAATACAATAGTTGCTATAAGGAAAAACCAATAGAATTCTGGGCGGCTAACATAATTGCATAGTAATAATCCTACCGAAGTTATACCCCAATTTGCATATAAAGGTTTCTTGTCTACTATCAAACCTAAGAATAATAGACCAAAAATTAGGTTTAAAATAGTGATTCTGGGCTGAAGGTTTACTTGGAAATCAGAAAACAAAAAACAGGCTGCAATAAAGAAAGAAGCCCAAAAACTGCCAGAATACTTTTTCAAATACCATAGTAATGCCAAAAACATTGCAATAGACAAAATGAAAAAATAACTATATGCTAAATTAATAGAATCAGAAATAAAAAAAGACAGTATATAAATACCCATAGGATACAATAAATTACCAAATTCGGAATATGGCAATTTAAAAAGCAATCCTGTTTGAAAATAAACGTCTTCGTCTGAAGGAAACAAATCAAACTTTCCAAAGGAATATAAAAAATAAAATATAATGGATAGCACCACAATAATTATTTGAAAACTTCTTTTTTGAACTAAAATTTTTATTTTTTGAGACATCAATTATTGTTATTATCCTTGAGTTAATTTTTTGCACTAAATTTTTTGTAAACTTAGGCACAAAAATATTGAATGTAAATTGTAAATTTTAGTTTTGCTTCTTATTTCGATAAAAATTCAATTCAATGTTTTATTTTTGTTTATATATTTATTTCTTCCGCAAAAATGATTTTGTAAATATTAAAGAAAAAAATTATTATTTGAAAATAAAGTACTTTAAAAACGTATGCTTAATTTATCAATTCTCTTAGAACAAAGTGCAAAAAGGCTTCCAAGTCAAAAAGCCATTACTTTTGCAGATAACACATTAAATTATGGCCAACTAAATGGGGCTGCGAATCAGGTTGCGAATGGCTTATTGGAACTTGGAATACGTAAAGGAGATAAAGTAGCTTTAAGTTGTTTTAATTTGCCTTATTTCCCAATAATTTATTTTGGAATTTTGAAAGTTGGGGCGGCAGTTGTTCCTATGAGTGTATTATTAAAAGAGGATGAGATTCAGTATCATTTAACGGATAGTGAGGCAAAAGCATATTTTTGTTTTGTTGGGTCTCCCGAATTGCCCATGGCAAAAATGGGTTATGCAGGTTTTACTCAAACCCCATCTTGCCAACATTTTTTTGTTATCACCCCTAGTCCAACTGATGCACCATTTTTTGAAGGAATAGGCACATTAGGAAGTTTAATGTCGGGCCAATCAACAGTTTTTGAGTCAATTGCCACTTCTGCAGAAGATACTGCTGTAATAATTTATACATCAGGGACTACTGGCAAGCCGAAAGGTGCAGAGCTTTCTCATTTAAATTTGTTTTCAAATGCAAATCTTTGTGCTGATTTGTTTAA
>JANOMP010000393.1:0-4462 GCA_031420365.1 Cytophagaceae bacterium | reverse complement strand
TTGCCGCCCACCTAGCATCGCACAACGTTAGTAGTCGAACGCGACCCCGGCTCCATTTTGAGCCTTTAAAATTTCTTCCTATTTTTACAAGGTCAAAGGCCCAAAGGGCTGGGTCGACATTTCGATAAATACTTAAAGATTGTGCGTCACTATAACAAACTAAATTGAAAAAAAACGGGTAAGCTGAAAACCGACCAGAGTAGGCACAAAATAAAATAATAATTAAAATTATGACAACTGAACAAAACATTCAGGTTATTGGCTCTATTTACAACGCTTTTTCAATTGGCGACATGCCAACTGTGCTGGGATTAATGCATTCCAAAATCGAATGGAACGAAGCCGAAAGTAACTCACTTGCAGATGGCAATCCCTACATTGGTTCTGACGCTATCTTAGAAGGTGTATTCGCACGTCTTGGAGCTAACCACGAGTACTTTACTTTACAAGATATTAAAATATATGGCATGAGTGGAAATATGGTCTTAGCCACTCTACGATATGATGCTAAAGTAAAGACAACAGGAAAAAGTTATAATGCACAAGCTTCACACCTGTGGACGCTTAATGAGGAAGGAAAAGTTACTGCCTTTCAGCAATATGTAGATACTAAAAAGTTGGCGGACGCTGAAAAATAATTTTTATTGTACCTACTCGTATGTAATTAAAAATAGCGAACGCACAATCTTTAAGTATCTACCCATTTTGAGCCTTTAAAATTTCTTCCTATTTTTACAAGGTCAAAGGCCCAAAATGGGTAGATACTTAAAGATTAGCACTCATTTTAAAACACATACACAATGACAAAAGCAATCACATTAACAATTATCGCAATGCTAACAACAATGTTAGTATTCGGACAAGACGAGAACCCAACTGTTGACGCTCCTCTAGGACTCAGAATTAAAAGAAACGGTCAGGATTACTTAATTTATGCTGACAATGAACTTAGTCCTAATTTTAAGGACTACAGGAAAATTAATTATCAGGTTTACTTTAGAAAAGTTGATTTCCCGCAAAAGGAAATTGAAGGTAAGAAGTATCAATTAATTTCTATTCCCGGCTCAAGTAACAATCAAGACCAAAATAAGATTGAAAAACTTGCCGATGGAACTATAAATTATCCTAGAGCAGGTAAAACAATTAGCAAAGAAGATTACGATAAAAACTTTTGGATTGAAGTTAAGATAATAGAAAACAATACAGACTCGGAATTTTATAAATACGCAAACGATGTTTTCTCAGGCCTGTTAACAGCACCATTTAAATACCGACTTTAACTTGGTAATGCACCAGAATCCTTAATTGATGGGGATTTCAATATTGCTCCATTTATTGGTTGGAAGTGGAGAGTTTCTTCGATTAGACCTTTTTACATTGCTCCATTTGGTTTTGCTGGTGTGACTACTTTAAACTATAGTTCAGCAAATAATACAAAAATTACAGATGCAACTAAGTTAGAAAATGGTGCTGGTTTGACATATGGACTTGGACTTTCATTTAAATTTGGGAATGTGTCACCTGGTTTTGTAGTGGGCTGGGACAAAGGGTTTGGTGACTTAGGAAGTGGTTTTATGTATAGCGACAAAGCGTGGATAAGCTTTAGTGTTAACTATGATTTTTTCAAACCAAATAAAACATCAGAAGGCGGACAGAAATAAAAACGAGTGCTAACAGCACCTACAAGAAATTGGCGGTTCAGTGGTTAAATAAACATTTGTGCTTCGTAGCAAGTTCAGTGCTGGCAGACAGTTTTCGTCTCCGAAATCGCCAACTTCTTGTAGCTGCAAACCGTTAGGCAACATTGCAAAACGAAGACCCTTTATCAGCAGACAATCTTGTAGAAGATAAAATAAACTGACCGAAAAACAAAAAGCTAACCCGCAATTTTTTGTCATAGTTTTTGAGCCGAAGCTAATGCCATCGCAAAATTAAAAACATATGCCAAAAAAATTCCCCTCCCCCACGACTTCTTAATTGTTAATAATTATTTTTTTGCGATTCAAACTTTTTTTATACTTTTGGACAAATAATGTCCGAAATGATAATGACCAAACAGAAAATGACCTCATTTGGAGAGCATATTAGAACTCTTCGAGAACAAGCAGAATTGCCTTTACGAAAGGTTGCAGCGTATTTGGACATCGACCCATCTTTACTTGGTAAAATTGAAAGAAATGAAAGACAGCCAACAAAAGACTTGATAAAACAAATGGCAACCTTCTTTAAAATTAATGAAAAAGTTTTGATAAAGGAATTCGTTAGCGACCAAATCGCCTATAAAATTCTTGATGAAGAAGGCGACCTCGAAATATTAAAAGTTGCAGAAAAAAAAAGTGTCTTATTTAAAAAGAAAATTATAAAATGGGCAAAACACTAACCAGAAATAAGGAGCTTCCAACATTCTTTGGAGAGATTAACTTAAAAGGAGCAAAACAAAAAATAGAATTTGAAAATAGAACTGACGAAAAACCCGTTTTATTTTACGACCACCCTAATGGTGAGTTATGGAATGGAAACAGTATTGAATGGCTTAAAAGTCGAAAACCGGAAAGTGTAGATTTAATATTTGCAGACCCTCCATATAATATTAAAAAAGCGGATTGGGACACATTTGAGAGCCAAGAGAAATATATACAATGGTCAATGTTATGGATTGAACAGGCTGCAAGAGTTTTAAAACCAACCGGAACATTATATATCTGTGGTTTCTCTGAAATACTTGCGGACTTGAAACATCCGGCAAGTAGGCTTTTTAAGTCATGTCGTTGGATAATTTGGCATTATAAAAACAAAGCAAATCTTGGTAATGATTGGGGAAGAAGCCACGAAAGTATTTTAGTATTCAGAAAAAGTAAAGATTTTACTTTAAATGTGGATGCTATTCGTATTCCATATGGTGAACACACATTAAAATACCCAAGCCACCCACAAGCAGACACAAGTCAATACGGAAATGGTAAAAATGGAAACCATATTTGGGAGCCAAATCCACTTGGGGCAAAACCAAAGGATGTAATAGAAATCCCAACGACTTGCAATGGAATGCACGAAAAAACACCACATCCGACACAAAAACCGGAAGAACTTTTAAGGAAAATTATTTTAGCTTCTTCAAATGAAGGCGACATTGTTTTAGACCCCTTTTGTGGTTCGGGAACAACTCCCGTTTGTTCTGAACAATTAAAACGAAAATGGCTATCTTGCGACCTTTCACCGGAATATATGGAATGGGCGGTAAACCGAATTGAAACAGTAGAAGATTGGTCAATAGAAAAGTGGATTAAATATGATTTTGAAAACCTAAAAAGAAGAAACTCCATCAGATAATGCTAAAAAGACTCGTTAGAAAAGCGACCAATAAGGCGCACTTCAAAGATTTAAAAGGTTATCTCGCATTTTGTGATGAGTATTTGAATTATGTTGCGGACCATTTACAAGCAACAATAGTTTCACAAAACGAAAACCATTATTGCTTTTATCAATATGATAAAACAGGGAATTTTCAAATCACCCGACCTATAAACTCAAAATTGATGTATGATGCCAAAGGGTTTTCTAAAGCATCAAAAGACTATATCAAAATTTTGAAGAGCATAAAAACGCTTGACAAAAAAGATGCTGATGTTAGGCATCTTATCAATAATTCAACTTACACAATTCAGCAATCTATAGGTGCTGCCTTAGACGGTTTACCAGCAGGAGAATCAAATACAGCACGAAAACTAAACGGTGATTTGTTTGAAAATTTCATCCGTTTAATTATTCGGGAAATTGGAATAGATTGTAAAGCTGATGTGATTAAAGTTCCTGTTATACTTGAAGGAGAGCCGCAGTTTAATATGAGCTATCAGCACGACCTGATTATTAAAAAAGACGATGACATTAAAGTTATCGGTTCAATAAAGACATCGAGTAAAGACCGAATAGATAAAATTTTTATCGACAAATTTCTTTAAAATAAATTGACAGAAAAGCAAACCCCTCATATTGCAATTTTCTTAAATGATGTTCAACGAAAAAAAGCAAGTAAAGAAAATGAATACGGTATTAATTCAACATTTTTACCGGGACACTTTAAAGGTTATACTGTGAAATTAAACCCTCTTGACGGAGTGTATTACTGTGACATCAGACCAAATATGAAAACTGAAAGTATTTTGAAAGACCATATTAAAACCTTCGACCATTTACTGATTGAAGACATTTGGAAATTTTTAGAATAGTAAAATGTTTCTGTTCCTAACATTTACAGACAAAAAAAGAGCAACGATTGCCTAACATAAAATATATGAAACCGAAAAGGTATTCATATATTTAGCCGTTGAACAAAACCAAGTTATCACTTGGTAGCTCATTGATTGCGAAATAAATACCTACCTTAGCTAGATATCAAAATATTATTATCATGAAAAAAAAGTGTTTCAGCAGTAGCTAGAGCCAGCAGTGAAGTTTCTGGCTT
>JANOMP010000392.1:0-6159 GCA_031420365.1 Cytophagaceae bacterium | reverse complement strand
GCCACTAAACCGGTCCATCCTGTTTGATGTGCTGCTCCAAGGCCTTTGCCACTGTCTCCATGGAAATATTCATAAAAATGATAATAATCTTTAAAATGAGGATTTTTATTAAAAGTTTGCTCATTACCATTCATAGGTTTTAGATTTTCTTTATTCTCTTTAAAAATATTAATTAATCGCTCTGAAATTTTTAATGCGACTTCTTTTATGGTTAATATTTCGCCTGAATCCGTCGGATATTCTACCTCATAATCTTCTCCATAGTATTTATAATATTTGTGTAACGAGTCAATTATCAAGTAATTTAATGGAAACCAAATAGGCCCTCTCCAATTAGAATTTCCACCCATAATGGTTAAATCGGATTCTCCTGGGGTATAAGCCACGCTCAAAGATTCCCCATGTAAATTGAAATGATAAGGATGCTCTTTATGATATTTTGATAAAGATCGTATTCCAAATTCTGACAGGAATTCTTTCTCGTCAAATAGTTTTTTAAAAACCATTTTCATTCGGTGTCCTCGCAATAAGGAAAGCAAATGTGTTTGCCCTTTTCCTGGCTCATTCCATCTAGAAATTAAAGAAGCTAAATCTGGTCTGTTTTTTAGAATCCACTCTAGTCTTCTTTTAAAATCTGGTAGTTTATTTAATAGTTCTTCATCAATTACTTCTACAGCACAAAGTGGAATTAATCCTACTAAAGATCTTATCTTTAAGAATATAGTATGTGCAGATGGAGTGTGTATTTTGTCGAAATAAAATTGGTCATCTTCATCCCAAAGTCCATTCCCCTCCTCATCCATTGGTTTATTTATAGCCGCCGCAATATATAAAAAATGTTCAAAAAACTTGGAAGCCATATCTTGGTATACTGGCCTTTCAAGCGAAATTTCGCATGCAATTTTCAGCATATTTAAGGTATAGATTGCCATCCAACCTGTTGCATCAGCCTGCTGAAGCTTCACCCCTGGAATTTGAGCATTTCTATCAAAAACGCCAATATTATCTAAACCTAAAAATCCACCCCCAAATATATTATTCCCATCTTCATCTTTTTGATTTACCCACCAAGTAAAGTTCAATAATAACTTATGGAATATTCTTTCTAAAAACTTTACATCTCCTACTCCTCCATTATTTTGTTTGTCTATTTCATATACCTTCCATGTGGCCCAGGCATGGACAGGAGGGTTTACGTCTGAAAAATTCCATTCGTAAGCTGGAATTTGCCCATTGGGATGCATATAATATTCTCTTAAAACTACAGCAAGTTGCCTTTTCGCAAAGTCAGGGTCGATTCTAGCCAAAGTGGCTGTATGAAAAGCTAGATCCCATGCAGCAAACCAAGGATATTCCCATTTATCTGGCATCGAAAGTATATTTGCCATATACGCATGTTTCCATGCGCCATTTCTTTCAAACGCTCTTCCCCTAAACTCAAAAGGCATTTTGGGGTCGCCGTTTGTCCACTGATCAATATTATAATAATAGAACTGTTTGCTCCACATCATCCCAGCAAATGCCTGTCTTTGTATATTTTTTTCCTCTTGATTTATTATATCCTTTTGAATTTCTGCATAAAATTCTTCTGTATCTAAAATTCTTTTTTCAAATATTTGATCAAAATCTTCGAAGGGCTGCTTAATATTAGTTTTTTGGCTAAATCGTAAACATATTGTCGCAGAATCTCCTGGTGCAATTTTTTTTGAATATTTAGCTGCCATTTTTGTTCCAATATGGTTTGGATTTACTGCTTTAATATTCGCATTTACAATAAAATCGTTTATACCATCTTTAAAATAATGGCCTTTATTCTCTTTGCCAAAAACTCTAACATTATTGGTTTCATTTTCGCAAAAAATTAGTTCATCTGCATCTTTACAATACAGTTTCATTCTATCAAATAGTTTGTGTGAAACTTCCACTTGATTATTCGAAATTCCTGAGAAAGAAGGTTTTTTTTCAAATTCTTCATAACCCCAGTCCCAAGTATTTCTAAACCAAAGTGTAGGTAAAATGGTAAGAGGAGCATTTTTTTTAGATCTATTATGGGCAGTTATTTTTATGCAAATATCATTAACATCCGCTTTAGCATATTCAATGAAAATATCAAAATAGTTATTCTCTTTAAATGCTTCAGTATCTATTATTTCAAATTCATCTTCTTTCCTACTTAAATGTTGGTTGGTTTTTTTTATTTCTTCATACGGAAAAGCTCCTATTGGATATTTATAAAGCATTTTCATGTAAGAATGGGAAGGGGAGCTGTCTAAATAATAATACAGTTCTTTCACATCTTCTCCGTGATTCCCCTCATTGTTAGTCAGACCAAAAAGGCGTTCTTTTAGAATTTTATCATTGTGATTCCAAAACGATAATGCAAAACAAATATGCTGTTTGTTGTCTGAAATTCCTCCAATACCATCTTCTCCCCATCTGTAAGCTCTTGAACGAGCCATGTCGTGGGTTAAATAATTCCAAGCGTCACCGTAAACACTATAATCTTCTCTAACAGTTCCCCACTGACGTTCAGAAAGATAAGGCCCCCATTTTTTCCATCCTTTATTATCACTTCGCTCTGAAAGTCTTTCTTTTTCTTTATTTTTCATTGGTTTTAAGCTCGTTGTAATATGCAAAAATAAAATTTACTAACAGAATACCCAATATTATTTACTCAATCATTAAAAAGGTATTCAATTTCCTTGATATCGTAATACTTTTCTTCGTTTTTAGTACATACTATTAATTGACCATTTGGAAGAATACCATTTATTTTTCCCAAAAATATTCCTTTTTTGTCTCTAAAGTTTTTCACTTCGTTTATCCAAAGCAAGTTCTTTAAATACGCAGAGTTAATCTTTTGAAAGTTTTTATTTTTCAATTCCAAATAATATTTTTCAAAATACTCACATAATTTTTCTAAAATAACTGATGGAGTAAGTATACTTTCGAAATTTTGATTTAGAATAGACGTGGCTCTTTTACTAGAAAATACTTTTTGATTTACATTTATTCCAATTCCAATAGTCGATGAACTTAATCTATTGCCAATTAAAGTTGATTCAATTAAGATACCACCTATTTTTTTCTCATTAATATAAGCATCATTTGGCCATTTAATTTTAATGTTTTCTACATGTAAACTTTCCAAAGTAGAATGAATGGCAAGTGCAGTTATTATGCTTAAATAAAACTGATTTTTCAAATCTAAAAATGAAGAATCAATTATTATACTCATTAAAAGATTATCGTTTGGTTCACTTTCCCATAAGTTTCCTCTTTGACCTTTACCTCCTGTTTGATGGTCAGTAACAATGACAGTACCATTTATTATTTTTTCTTTTTGAATTATTTCGGCAGCTATGTCGTTGGTAGAATGACAAGTTGGCAGATAAGTTAATTTTTTGCCGACAAATAAAGTTTTGGGCTGAATTTTGACCAAAATATTTTAATTTAGCGTTTTATAGTAAATTTGTGATGATAAGATGTTTCTTTATTTTCTCAAACTCTTGGCAAATTTAAACATTTAGATATTTTTAATGAAGAAAAATAAACAATTATTAAGCGAGAAGCTTTGTGAGCTTATTATCCACGGAATGCAAGAAAAAAAAGGATACGATATTGTGAGAATGGACCTTAGAAAAATTCCAAATGCTATTACTGATTTTTTTCTTATTTGCTCTGGTAGTTCTGATACCCAAATTGATGCAATATCTAATTCTGTTGATTTTGAAGTTTCTAAAGGTGCAAATGAAAACCCATGGCATAAAGAAGGTATTCAAAATAGAGAGTGGATTTTATTAGATTATGTGAATGTAGTAGTACATATTTTTAGAAAAGACCGTAGAGAGTTTTATGATATTGAATCGCTTTGGGGCGATTGTGATTTTACTTATTACGGCGATACACTTGAACCTTCTAAGGTTCCATTGAGTTAATAGTTTAATTTAAAAAAAAATAATGCCTGAAAGTAACAACAGTGTTCCAAACAAGCCAAAGAAAAAGCTAAGCCCCAATCCAGGAGGAATTCAAGGATGGGTTGTAGCCGCATTAATTATGGCAATAATGGGTTTGATATTCTTTAATAGCTCAAATAATTTAAATTCAATACAATACAAGACATTAGAAAATATGGTTTTGTCAAATGATATTGAAAAAGTATTTGTAGTTCAAGGTACGAGTTCTGTAGAAGTAAGTCTTACAACAGCGGCACTTCAAAAACCTGATTATAAGACACAATTGGGCAATAATAGGTTTACTCAAAATGGCCCACATTTAAAAGTTTCTATCGTTTCTGAAAATGCATTTATGGACGAGTTTAAAACTTTTTTAAGAAATGCTCCCATTTCAGAAGACGTTAAGTCTAGGCTTTATCCCGAGCCTCTTAAAAGGAATGATTATTTTAATATGCTATGGCAATGGCTTCCTCTTATATTTTTCTTTGGATTAATGTATTTTTTAATGACAAGAATGTCTGGAGGAGGAGGGCCTGGAGGTGCATTGTTTAATATTGGTAAATCAAAAGCTGCATTGTTTGATGCTGATAGTAAGGTAAAAATCACTTTTCAAGATGTGGCTGGATTAGACGAAGCAAAAGAAGAGCTAAATGAAATAGTTGAGTTTTTAAAAACACCAGAGAAATATACCGAATTAGGTGCCAAGATTCCAAAAGGTGCATTGTTAGTTGGCCCTCCAGGTACAGGTAAAACATTAATGGCAAAAGCGGTTGCAGGTGAGGCAAGTGTTCCGTTTTTCTCTTTATCAGGCTCTGATTTCGTTGAAATGTTTGTTGGTGTTGGAGCAGCTAGAGTAAGAGATTTATTTAAGCAAGCAAAAGAAAAAGCACCTTGCATAATCTTTATAGATGAGATAGATGCGGTGGGTAGATCCAGAGGGAAAGGATCAATGCCTGGTGGCAATGACGAAAGAGAAAATACATTAAATTCTCTTTTAGTCGAGATGGATGGTTTTGGTTCAGATTCTGGAATTATTATTTTGGCAGCAACCAACCGCCCAGATGTTCTTGACTCAGCCTTATTAAGACCAGGTAGATTTGATAGACAAATAAGTGTTGATGTGCCAGATATGAATGGTCGTGAGGCAATTTTTAAGGTCCATTTAAAGCCAATAAAGTCTGCTTTAACAGTTGATCCAAAGAAGCTATCTGCACAAACCCCAGGTTTTGCTGGGGCAGAAATAGCAAATGTTTGTAATGAGGCGGCCCTCTTAGCTGCTAGAAGAGGCAAAAAAGAAGTTGAAATGAAAGATTTTCAAGATGCCATTGATAGAGAGATTGGAGGTTTGGAAAAAAGGAATAAATTAATTTCTCCAGAAGAAAAAGAGATTGTGGCTTTTCATGAGGCTGGTCATGCAATAACTGGTTGGTTTTTAGAACATGCTAATCCATTGGTTAAAGTAAGTATTGTACCAAGAGGAATTGCTGCTTTAGGATATGCACAGTATTTGCCGAAAGAACAATATCTTTACAGGACAGAACAGCTTTTTGATGAGATGTGTATGGCCTTAGGTGGTAGAGCCGCAGAACAAGTTGTTTTTGAGAAAATTTCAACTGGAGCTTTAAGTGATCTTGAAAAAATTACTAAAATGGCCTATAGTATGGTTACTATTTACGGAATGAATGAAAAACTTGGTAATGTATCGTTTTATGATTCTAAAAGCCAAGGAGATTATTCTTTTACAAAACCATATTCTGAACATACCGCTCAAATAATTGACGAAGAAGTTAAAAAACTTATAGATCTAGCTTATTCAAGAACTCTTGATTTATTAACGGATAAAAGAGATGAATTGGATTTATTAGCTTTAGAATTGTTAAAGAGGGAAGTTATTTATCAACATGATTTGGTAGAATTAATAGGGGAGAGACCTTTTGAAAAGCCCACTGTTTACCAAGAATTTTTAGATAAAAAAGAGGACATTGTTATAGATGAACAACCAGAAAGTGAACCGAAGTTAGAAGAAACCGAATAACAAAAAAGCCCGAATATATTTCGGGCTTTTTTTTAGTGTGCCCAGCATGGGTAATAGCTAGACGGTGTAAGTCCGTTATGAGCTTGGTAGTAGGAATCATTAGCTGAGAGCAAGGGTGTCCACTGTGAAGTGGAATCTGAAAGAAGCTGTAGGCAAAGTCTTGGCCTG
>JANOMP010000391.1:0-38440 GCA_031420365.1 Cytophagaceae bacterium | reverse complement strand
AAGTACCTCGAACCAAACTTAACTTAGGAATGAGACTTCCAAGAATTTATAGGTTTTTTATGTGCTGCTTTTTACAAAGTTATCTATTCTGAAATTGCCGTTTGCAAAAACTGCCGCTGACTTAACTAAACGACATTGATTCATTAACATAAAAAACACTATGAAAAACAAAGAAATATTTGTTGACTCAGAAATTTCAACACTTCAGCGATTAATAATTCATAGCCCTGACAGTGGATTAGGAAAAGTAGTGCCATCGAAAGCTCAAGATTGGCTATTCGAAGACATTGTTCATTTAGAAACCATGCGAAAAAAGGAATATGATTTTTATGTTAAATTGCTATTGTATTTCTTAGACCCTGAAATTATAAAAGGGAGGTTAGCGGAGATAAATGCCGATTCTAAAAGAAATTTTTTCAAACCAAATGCCAAAGGATATTTTAATTCAGATAAAGTTATAGAATTTGAAAAATTACTTGCAGATGTATTATTAGATAATGCAGTAAAAACTCAATTAATTGCTGCAGTTAGTGCCATTGAAGAATGTTCCTATCAAGAAATGAAAAGTTTCCTCAATTATTCACCAGATGAACTTTCTAAAATATTAATTACTGGAATGACTAATAGTGGGGAAATGTTTTTCCCACCAATTCCAAATCTAATTTTTACAAGAGATATTGGAATTGTTATAAATGATTATATTTTACTGAACAAACCTGCAAAAGCAGCTCGCTCAAGGGAATCTTTAATAGCAAAATATATTTTTTTTAATCATCCATTTTTTAAATGTTTAAAGGACAAAATTATTGAAATTGAAGAAGATGAAGATCATTTTTTACTTCCAGAAGAGGAACAAGATCAAAGGGTAGATACCCTAGAAGGTGGAGATGTGATGATGGTAGCACCAGAACATTTATTAATAGGTATTAGCGAAAGAACCACCGTTGAAGCAGCTAGGCAAATAATTCAAAAACTTTTCGAAAAAGAAATAATAAAAAAAGTGTCTCTTATTAAAATTCCAGCTAAACGAGACTACATGCATATTGATACTATTTTCACTCAAATTAAACGCAATGTTTGGGTTCTATTAGGGTCCTTAGGAAGAACAAAAGAATTTGCAAAAAAAGAAATGGTTTGGGATGAATTGGGGCAAAGAATAATTCGAGAGGAAATAATTATTAAACAATTTTATAAAGATGAAGGAATTATAAAAAATAGAGGTTTTGATGACTTAGAAGAATTATTAAAATATATTTCAGAAATTGACTTAAAATGTACCGAACCAGTTATTTTTATATATTCAGGAAACAATATTTTTCCATATGGTACTAGAGAACAATGGACGGATTCGTGCAATTTGCTTGTCTTAAAAGAGGGGGTTGCAATAGGATACGACAGAAACGATAAAACAAGTGAAGCATTTGTTGAGCATGGATTTCAACTAATTTCTGCCGAAGAATTAATTCAAAAGCTAGAAGATGGAGTGCTTGAAGTTGAAAACATTGAAAATACTATTATTCTGTTGCCATCTGCCGAACTATCTAGAGCTAGAGGCGGATCACATTGTATGAGTATGCCTATTTTAAGAGAAAGTATTTTCCGTTAATCTTCAAATTTATTATTAATTTTAATTTTTAATCAAAATATTATGCAAGAGCAAATAACTTCTAACATTCTAATGATTCGCCCAGTTAACTTTTCTTATAATAAAGAGACTGCGGGTACAAATAAATTTCAGCAATCAGATATTAATGCTGTTTTTAATGTAGGAGAATCTGCTCAAAAAGCATTTGATGAGTTTGCCGAACAGTTAAAACTACGTGACATTAATGTAATGATTTTTAACGATACATCAGAGCCTTTTACGCCAGATAGCATTTTCCCTAACAATTGGATATCAACACATTATAGTGGAAAAGCTATATTATATCCAATGGAAGCCGAAAACAGAAGGGCAGAGAGAAGAATGGATGTATTAGACGAATTGAAGAAAAATTTTGATTTAGAAGTAATTCTTGATTTTTCTCATTTTGAGGAGGAAGGCAAGTATTTAGAAGGTACTGGAAGTTTAGTATTAGATAGAATGAATAGAATTGCCTATGCTTGTCTATCAACTAGAACGCATCTTGATGTATTAAAAGCCTGGCAAAAGCAAATGAATGGTTATGAGATTGTCACTTTTAATGCTTTAGATGAAGATGGCGATGCAATTTATCATACAAATGTGGTGATGTGTATGGGCGACACCTTTTGTGTAATATGTTTATCAGCTATTCAAAATTTAGATGAACGATTGATGGTGAAACAAAAAATTGAGAATAGCGGAAAAGAGATAATAGAAATCTCTATGGAACAAATGCATAATTTTGCTGGAAATATGATACTCTTAAAAAATAAGTATGAGAAAAAATTCATAATTATGTCCTCAAGGGCTTTGGCTTCATTAAATGCCAGTCAAATTGACAATTTAGACTTTAAAGCTGAGATAATCGCTTGCGATCTTGGAGTTATAGAAACTTTTGGAGGTGGATCAGCTCGTTGTATAATAGCTGAAATTCATTTACCTGAAAAGTAATTACGTCGTAGTTTAAATTTTAAAATAAGCCAATAAGTTTTTTATTTATTGGCTTAAAATTTTATAAAAACTTAAAATTGTAAGACAACGAAACGATTGGAGCTCCAAAAACAGTCAATTTATTTGCTTTAATAGCCGTACCTTGAGTTTTTAAGAATATAGAATATGCATTAGCTCTTCCATAAAGATTGTAAACAGTAAAAGTCCAATTTCCTTTCCAACGTTTTTTCTCATCCATGCTAGGGTTATAGATGTTCCAAGCAAAATCTAATCTGTGATAATCTGGAATTCTGGCATTATTTCTTAAAGAATAAAATGGATAAGACTTTTCTTGGAAAAGTATAAAGCCTTGGGGCATAGTGAATGGCCTTCCAGTACTATATGTAAAATTAAAAGAAAAGTCGTGATGAGCTCCTTGATTAAAAACTAATGTCGTATTTACAGAATGGGGTCTATCATAATTTGCATTATACCAGTCCCCCAGATTAACTTGCTGAGAAACAGCAGGTCCTTCATTGACTTTATTTAGACTTCTTGAGTACGTATAATTTGCCCATCCAGTTAATTCCCCTTTCTTTTTAGAAATCATAAACTCTAAGCCATACGATTTGTTTATACCTTGAAGCAATTGGCTTTCAGGGTATTCTTGTAACAAGAAATCTGCTCCAGGCTTATAGTCAACAATATTATCGGTTTGACGTAAATATGCTTCAAAAGAATATTCATAAATATTGTCTTTTAGCTCTTGAAAATAACCTATTGTATATAGAGAACTTACCTGAGGTTTTATATGAAGGTCAGAAGTTTTCCATCTTGAAGTTGGTAAAGGTGTGGTAGTGTTGGTAACTGTTTGAAGATATTGTCGCATCAAATTATACCCAACTTTTATTGACTTTCCTTTATCTAATTGGTAACGTAGCCCAAATCTGGGTTCAAAACCTCCATAACTGTTAATAATTGAGTTTCCTCCCACAAAAACAGTGTCAATTAATGAAATTTCATCTCTAGCAAAACCTGTTTGATATGTCCTATATGAGCCAGGCCCCATATTTATAAAATAAGAATATCGAATACCCGCTGAAATTACCAATTTTTTAGAAATCTCCATTTCATCTTCTAAATATGTACCAAATTCTAAGCCTTTTTCATTTTGATTCCTAACATACTTAATATTTTCATTTGAGCCAGGATCTAATTCGCCAGGATTTATTAAATACCTTATTCCATCAATACCAGCTTCTATTTTATGTCTTCCTTTAAAGTAGTTAATATTAGATTTAATTTGCTTGTAATCAATACCAGATTTAATCTTCACTTTGTTTTTAGAGTTTAATTCAGGCAATAAAGTTACTGGCAAGTAATCTGAACTAATTAATTTCGTTTGAATATTTAAATTAGAATTTAATGCATAAAACCAATTGAGGGTATTGTTAAAAGTTTGATAATCATATTGAGTATTTGTAGAATTAATTTCATTTATCGAACCCAAAACTTCAGTTTGGAAATAGTCTTTACTAAAATAAGATGATAAAGTAAAAGTATTTTTTGAATTTGCTTTAAAAAAAATCTTTGAAGACCCATCACCAAATTTAGCTTTGATATTTTCTAATTGTTTTGAAGCTATAGGGAGTAAGAAGTCATTAAAAGCTCCTCGAGCCGAAATTACTATAGCCAACCGGTCTTTAATTATTGGTGTTTCTATTTTTATTCTATTTGAAACTAAACTTATACCACCAGATATTTTAAATTTATCTAAGGAAGGATTTGACAAACTTACATCCAGTACCGCGGCGGCTCTGCCTCCAAATCTAGCTGGAACATTTCCTTTATACAAATCAAAATTTGAAACAGCTTCGGAAGGGAAAGCCGAAAATAATCCAAACATATGTGTAGGATTAAAAATCGGAGCGTCATCTAATAATATTAGATTTTGATCAGTTGCTCCTCCCCTAACATTTACACCATTTGCTGCTTCCCCAACGCTGGTCACTCCTGGTAACATTTGGAGACCCCTTAAAATATCTACTTCTCCTAATGCAGTCGGTATTTTATTTAGGGTCTTTATGTTTAAAGAATATACTCCTAAAATTGGCCTCTTAACTAAATCTTGTTGAGATTTGCTAGATACAATTACATCTTCTAAATCATTTGAAACTTGAATTATTGCGATTCTAATGTTTATATTTTTATTTATAAATAAAGTAGTCCTAAAGGGTTTATAGCCAACAAATCTTACCACAACTATTACTTCATTTTTGGAAGTATTTATAACAAAATTGCCTTTTTTGTCAGAAAAAAGGTTTTGTTCTCCATAGTTTAAATTAATACTAGCACCAGAAAGTGGTTCTCTGGAAAGTGAATCTATTATTTGACCAGAAACAGTAAAGTTATTTTGCCCAAAAGAAAGATTAGATAAAAATAAAAGAAAACAAACTATTTTATTCATAATTATTTTTTATATAGGCCAACCAACTGGCTTTGTTGGAGTTCTATTTTTTGATTTTATACAGGGAGCAAATGGAGGTCTTGAACCATCTGAAGATGCAGGTTCCAAATTTATAAGTCTACCAAACAATCCAGTTGATTCGTAATTTTTGGCATCTTTTCTATCTAACCAAAACTTTATCGATTTTGAATTGCCTACCATGAAAAAGCCACCAACATTTTCAAATTTGTCATTTTCATTTACAATATTTCCAACTAAAGCGGCAGGAGGTGAATCGACCAAGGTCCCAGAATTTTGAGATTGGCTTACTAGAAGTTTTAAATATCTAAAAGCTGAAGGTGAAACATTTTGTTGAAAAACTTCCAATAAAGCACCTTGAGATTGGTAAAGTGGAATTTTACCAACTAAGCGTCCTTTAATTTCGTTTCCATTTGTGTAAACATCGCTCATTACATTAATTTCATCCGAGAAAATATAATCCCAACAATTCCCCTTGCAACTATAATCATAAGTAATACCATCGGCTATGAGATCTGCCACAGGTGAACATCTTCCCGCAGGTAATGGTGAAGTTAAAAATATGCCACCGTAACAACTTATGCAATAGCTTTGCTGCTCTGTTAATTTAAAAGTCCATAAATAATTATCTCCCTTTAAATTACCGTCTTTTGTATCTATGTAAATATAATGTGCAGGAGATTTAAAATTACCATTATCAATACCTTTAGGCTCTAAAACACTGTATATTTTGGTAATTTCTGGAGTAAAACGCATTGTTTCAATTTCCGATTTGTAGGATAATCCACCTTTTGTTTTAAAGTTTAGCTGATAAGTATTCCCAACTATGGTTTTAAAACCAGAAGGCAAATAATACTTTCCTTTTTCTTTTTCTGTGCAGATAATTTTCCTTTGACTATTTTCAAGTACGTAAACTTCAGCTCCTGTTTCACCAGAATAAGTAGCATTTCTAGAACTAGGTAATGATCGAATTATGCTGATTACTTGATCTCCTTCGGTATCGCTGATAGCACCATCCACTACTAATATACTTTCAGAAGAGGAAATTACTAAGTTTATTGGCTCAACACATGATACATACATCAAGATGCCAATAGTACAATAAATAAAATAGCGAATATTTATTAGGTTTAATTTTGTCATATTTTGAGAATTAATCAACCCAACCAAAAGGTCTTTTAGCAGTTCTTATTTTATTTTCTAAACATGGGGCTTGGGGTGGCCTTGTTATATCATTTCCTGACGGTTCAGGGTTGGCAATTCTTCCATTTAGTGTTCCAAATACTTTGATTGTTGGGTCTTTTTCGTCTCTTTTTATCCAAAATCTTTTTATTTTCTTACTACTTACCATAAAATACCCTCCAATAGCTTGCAAAGGATCCTTTAAATTCGTTACATTTCCAATTAATCCTGCTGGGGGTGTATCAGCCAAAGAGCCAGAATTTTGGGTTTGATCAATTACTAATTTAAAATAATTATATGCTGCTTTTGAAATTGAATTCTGTTGAACCTCAATTAAACTTCCTTTAAATTGGTAGAATGGAATTTTAGCAACTAATCTTTTCTCTATTATTTTTCCATTTGAAAAAGCATCACTCATTATATTCAAATTGTCGCTATAGGAAACATCCCAACAAATAGACCTACAAGTATAGTCATAAACTACTCCTCTTCTCTTTAAATTTGCGTCGTCTACACATCTGCCCTCAGGACTTGGAGTAGTATAATATAGCCCACCATCGCAACTTCTACAATAGCTTTGACTTTCAAAATGCCTCCATGCCCAAAAATAATAATTATCAACTCCTGGATTATCAAAAGTGTCTAAATAAATCTCATGACCATCAATTTTTTTGTTCATAAATAATATCCCCTTGGGCTTAAAAAAAGAAGTAACCTGTTTAATTTCCGGAACTTCTGTTGCTATTTCAACTTTTGATTCATAAGTATTTCCGCCATTTAAAATAAACTTTAATTGATATGGAGTATTTAATTTTGCTTTGAAACTTGAGGGTAAATAATACTTTCCATCAGTTCTATAGATACATTTAATTATTGTTCCTTTGTTTTCAATTACCTCTACAATTGCATTTTCAATACTTGTATAATTGATTCCAGAGGCATTAACAGAATTAATTTTTAACGAAATAAATTGCTCTTCATCAAAATCATTTAAATCGGCTTCAACAAATAGAATCTCTTTTTGGCTGGTAAAATCTAATTCATAAGGTTCGACGCATGCAAAAAAAGATATGAAAATTAAAAAGAAAACTATGGATTTCTTAAACGGCATTTATTAAATAGCTAAAATTCAAAATTATAAAAAATATATTAAAATAATGTAGAAAAGCAGACATTAGATGGAAATATAAACCTAAAAGCAAGTTTTTTATCGACCAAATGCAAATTTTCAAATTAAATCTAGGAAGTAAATAATCATCTCAATTTAAAATTTTGTTTTGTTAAAGAATCGTCAAAAAAAACAATTCCTACAAAAAACAGATCTATAGAAAGCTTCACTTCATTTTTCGATTTAATAGTATTCCAAGCCAATTTCATTTCATTTGACCAATAAATATCATCAAAAACAAAGCAAGATTTTTTGTTTATTTTAGATAAACATAAATCATAGTATTTTAAGGTAGGCTCATATTGGTGATTAGCATCAAAAAACACGAAATCTAAAGTTTTTACAGTTTGCAATTGTTTTATAAGCGTTTCTTCAATATTTCCTTCTATAAAATTAACATTACTTAAATTAAGACTTTTTAGATTTCCTCTAGCCAGATTCAAAGTTGATTTACAACCTTCGAAGGTATTTATGGTGGTATTTGAATCGGAGGATGCCAAATAAGCAGTTGTAAAACCTACTGAAGTTCCTAATTCAAAAATTGTTTTGTAATTGTAGGCCCTAATAATTCTAAATAACAATTGAGCCCATTTAGATTTTTTTGAAGAATGATAGGTAATATTCCCAACAGTTCTTTTGTTGTTTTTTGTATGCTTTGAACCAGCTCCAAAATCTTCTACAACAATTTCTTCCTTATTTTTTAGTTGAAATTTTCTTCGATTTTCAATTTTTTCAAATTCTAAGTATTTTTCTTTGGATTTAAAAACATTCAAATAAAAATCAAATACAAATGGAGAATGAATACTATGAAAATTTTGAGAAGAAAAGAGAAATTTTAAAAAATCAAAATACATTAATTTAACAAATAAGGCACTATCATTAAAAACTCTGGTATAGCTATGGCTAAAACTTTACCATCTAAAACCTTTTCCATGAAAAAAATGCCATGCATTTTTCCTATTGTAGAATTGAAATTACAACCAGAAACGTATTCATGAAAACTACCGGGCTCAATAATCGGCTGAATTCCAGCTACTCCATCACCTTTAACTTCATATTCCACTCCAATTGAATCATAGATAATCCAATGTCTTTTTACCAACTGAACTGTAACATCCGAATTATTTTCAATTTTTATTTTATAAGAAAACGCATAATGATTCCTTAGAGGAACTGAATAAAATGGCTGATACTCAGCAAGTACAATTACTTTAATACCATTAGTGACAGAGGCAACCATTTAATTAATGTTTTGTCTTTCATTGAATACGTAAAATTATAACATTATGTTTCAATACTAAAAAATAAATTTACTATTTTCCAGAAAAAAAAATCTAATTTTCCATTTAAGTATTTTGAAAACTAAAAAAACATGAATTTAGAATTGGCTCCATCCTGGAAAAAGTATTTGGAAAATGAGTTTTCAAAGGAGTATTTTATTAACCTAGTTTCATTTTTAGAAAATGAATATATTAATTCAATTTGCTATCCAAATAGCCATGAAATATTTAATTGTTTTGAGAAATGTTCATTCGAAGATACCAAAATTGTAATTTTGGGTCAAGACCCTTATCATGGAGTTGGACAGGCAGATGGACTTTGCTTCTCTGTAAATGAAAATGTACCGCCCCCCCCCTCTTTAAATAACATTTTTAAAGAGATAAAAGAAGATTTAGGACTTTCAATTCCAAGAACTGGAAATTTAAAAAGATGGGCTTCTCAAGGGGTATTATTGCTTAATTCCATTTTAACAGTTAGAAATAAAGAGGCGAGTTCGCATCAAAGAAAAGGTTGGGAAGTATTTACAGATGCTGTAATCCATTTACTTAATAATGAAAAACAAAACTTAGTATTCTTACTTTGGGGTAATTATGCACAAAACAAAGGTCAGTTTATAGATCAAAACAAACACCTGGTTTTAAAAGCAAAACACCCTTCACCTTTATCTGCAAATCAAGGAGGATGGTTTGGTAAAAAGCATTTTTCTAAGGCAAATAATTATTTAGAAGCAAATAGTAAAACAAGAATTAATTGGTAAGAACATTTAGCATTGTAAAGTATTTTAGACAATTCAAACCTTAAATAGTAATTTTGTGACATGCAAAACTACGAAATGGTAGCCACCACCTTAATGGGGCTAGAAAACATCCTTGCCAATGAGATAAAACAACTTGGCGGTCAAGATATAGAAATACTTAAAAGAGCAATAAAGTTTAATGGAGACGATAAAATATTATTTGCATCTAATTTAGGATTAAGAACTGCTCTACGTATTTTAGTGCCTTTGGATGAGTTTTTTGCTTATGATGATGGAGATTTGTATGATGCTATAAAGAAAATCCAATGGGAAAAAATCATGACTCTAAACCATACTTTGGCAGTTCATGCATCAACTAGTGGCCATTTTTTTAAACATTCACAATATGCGGCTTTAAAAGTAAAAGACGCAATAGTAGATAGATTTAGAGAAATAACTGGAGAAAGACCGAGTATAGATCGTGATAATCCTGACATTTCTCTTAATGTTCACATACAAAATGAAAAAATTATTCTATCTCTAGATTCTTCGGGAGTAAGTTTAAATAAAAGAGGATATAGATTACATTCAAATGAAGCCCCCATTAGTGAAGTTTTAGCTGCGGGAATTATTCAAATGAGTGGCTGGACAAACCAAACTCCATTTTATGACCCCATGTCTGGCTCAGGAACTTTCTCAATCGAAGCCGCAATGCTTGGTTCCAATACACCTCCAGGCCTTAACCGTAAATTTTCTTTTGAAAATTGGTTAGATTTTGATAAAAAGCTATTTTTAAAAGTTAAAGAAGAAATGGTTTCCAAAAAAAATACCGATAAAATGGAAATTTTTGCTAGTGACATTTTGGCCTCAAACGTAGAAACGATTGCTGAAAATATTGATAATGCAAAAATGAATGAATTTATCAATCTAAAAAAAGAAGATTTCTTCGAATCAAGCCCAAAAAATGAGAAAGGCACTCTTTTTTTAAATCCACCATACGGAGAACGAATGAAAATGGAAGACTTAGGGGATTTTTATTCTAAAATTGGAGATACTTTAAAACAAAAATATAAGGGTTTTGACGCATGGATGATAAGCTCAGATATGGCCGCTTTAAAAAAAGTAGGTTTAAGAGCTGAACAAAAAACAGATTTAATGAATGGAGGATTAGAAGCGAGACTTCAAAAATATACGCTTTTTGAAGGTAAAAGATTTTGATAAAAAGAAAGACCAACATAATGGCTGGTCTTTCTTTAAAATAGTATAAGTATGATTATTTTATCAGACTAAATAATCTATTCCAACGAATTTTATTTAATAGATTTCCATCTTTATCTATTGACATCCAGATAAATACGGCTTTCCCTACAATATGGTCTGCTGGTACAAAACCCCAATATCTTGAATCATCAGATTCATATCTATTGTCACCCATCATGAAATAGTAATCTTGCTTAAACGTATATTCTGAGATAGCTTTTCCGTCAATAAAAATTTTGCCATCCTTATATTCAGCCTTATCGTTTAAATCAAAAGTTGTAATAACCCCTTTATACATCATTAAATTTTTCTCATCCAGTTTTACAGTCATCCCTTTTTTTGGAACCATGATTGGACCAAAATTGTCTCTATTGTTATTAAATAACTTAGATCCATATGGAAAACTTTTATAGAAAGTCATTGTATCGTTACTTGCAATTAAATCTGGGTAAACATTAGAAACAAAATCATTTGTTTTTAAATCATTTAATGCAGACTCAGTTGCTGTAATGTCATAATAATATTTGCCATTTTCAGAGGCAGACCCCCTTTCAGTTATGCCTAATTTTGTAAACAATTTAGGATTAACATTAGTATTGCATTCAATTTTATACCATTTCTGTGCACTTGCAGGCTGAGGAAACTTTACATTATTTACATAAATATCTGTATTTTTAGATTCAATTACATCACCTGCTATTCCAATACATCTTTTTATATAATTTGTTCTTAAATCTACGGGATATTTATCAAAACCACCATATTCATCGGGTCTTTCAGGGCAACCTGGATAATTAAATACTACTACATCCCCATTTTTTACAGAGGTAAACCCAGGTAAACGAAAATTAGGTAATTGAATCCATTCTAAATAAGAAGGAATTTCAGTAAACCATATTTTTTGGTGAGTAAGCGGAATTTGTAAAATAGTTTTTGGTGTTCTGGCACCATAATGAACTTTTGAAACAAAAAGAAAATCGTTTACTAATAAACTTTTTTCCATTGAACCTGTCGGAATTGTATATGCTTCTAAAAATAATCCTCTAATCAATGTTGCTGCAACTACGGCAAAAAGTACGGAATCCCACCATTCTCTAAAGGCTGATTTTTGTTTTTTAACTATTTTTTTTTCTGTTTCTATCATTCGGAACTAAGAGTTTAAATTTTCGCAAAAATATACTAAATTATTCAAAAGCCATTCAATTAATTTTTGAAGGTCTGAAAATTTAATATAAACGGTAATTATAAAATATTTAAAATATTATAGAAATTTTAATCTACTGAGTCAATTATAGTCTCAAAATCTGCTTCCATGTCCTTAAATCTGAGTATTACTTTCTGATAAAATGAATCGCCAAGCATTTCTTCTATATCATCTTCTCCTGAAACCTCATACTCTGAAACTTTAAAGATTTGCTCATACATACCCGCTTCAAATTTTAGTATATATTTGTTGTTGAATGAATAAAGTTGGGTTTTACAATAGTCGTTTTCTATATCTTTAATATATCTCATAAGAGTAAATGAATAATGTTTTTAAAATTTTATTGCTTGTTTTGCTGTTTTTTTCTTGCAAAAGTAAAAAAGAATCCGCGGAATTCTTTAAAAGAGGTAACTATCATTTTAAAATAAATGAGCCCGAAAAAGCCATATATTTTTTTAACGAAGCAATAAATAAATATCCAGAATATGCTGACGCATATAATAACAGAGGATTAGTTTACCTAAAAATAAATAAATCTCAAAAAGCAATAGATGATTTCGAGAATGCAATAAAAATTGATTCTAAATTTTTTGAGGCTAAATTTAACTTAGCAAAAATCTATTCTGAAATAGGAAAAACAAAGGAAGCGGATAAACTTTATGAGGAAATAAAATCTAATTATTTAAAATCAAGTGATTTTTATAACTTTTATGGTCAAAATCTTGTAAGAATTAATCAAATTAATAAGAGCCTTTACTCATTAAATAAATCTCTCCAATTAAATCCCAAAAACATAGAAGCAATTACAAATATGGGCTATGTATATTATTTACAAAATAAAAATGAAAAAGCTAAAATTCAATTTGAAAAAGCTTTAAAAATAAACCCAAAATTTCCTTTTGCGTTAAATAATCTAGCTGTGTTATTAGGAAAAAATAGAGATTTTAATAAAGCGATAAAATTGATTGAAGATTCTGAACTTATTTTAGATATCGTTGTGTGTAACAACCTCACACTATTTTATTTGGAAAAGCAGGATTTGGAAAAGGCAAAAATATATTTAGATAAAGCACAAAAAATTGATGAAAAAAATGCTTATACTAAAAGAAATACTGCTATTTTTATTCTAAATTCTTTAAAACCAAAAGAGGCAAAAGACTTATTTGAATCGCTAGAAAAAACGAATCCTGAGGTTGATTATCTTTATTATTTTTTAGGAAAAACTTTTCAAAAATTACATGATTTTGAAAACGCTTGCAAGAATTTTAAGATTGGGGAACAACTTAATGATAATTGGTCAAAACTTGAAATTGGTAAATGTAAATAAAGAAGAAAAAGGATTTATTATTATTTTAATTGATTTAATATTCTAAAAATTTCACATTTTTCTTTAAGCCTTCGAACTTTGTTCTATTTAGGGCAGATTTTTTAAAAACTTCATTGAATATCTCTTCCGTAATTTCGGTCCAATTGCCCAGTTTTTTTAATTCAGGGGATAAATTAAATTCTGGTATATTATGAGGTTTAGCGAAGGAATTCCAAGGACATACATCTTGACAAATATCGCAGCCAAAAGCCCAATTTTCCATTTTACCTTTAAACTCCTTTGGAATTGCTTCTTTTAATTCTATTGTTAGATAACTAATACATTTACTCCCATCTACTTGATAAGCGTCCACAATTGCATCTGTAGGGCAAGCATCAATGCAAGCAGTACAAGTGCCACAATAATCTTTTATAGGGCCATCGGCAATAAGTTCTAAGTCGGAGATAATTTCCCCAATAAAAAAAAAGCTTCCTATTTCTCTGTTTATCAAGTTAGTATGTTTTCCTACCCAGCCTAAACCTGCTTTTTTGGCCCATATTTTATCCATAACTGGTGCAGAATCCACAAATACGCGACCATTTATTTCTCCAATCTCATTTTTTATTGCATCAAACAAAAGACCCAATTTTTCTTTTAAAACAAAATGGTAATCTTTGCCATAAGCATATTTTGAAATCTTTATGTCTTCTTTTTTTTCGGAAAGCTTTTCTTTTGGATAATAATTCAATATAACTGTTATCACTGATTTGGCTCCTTCAACTAATAGTCTTGGATCAAGCCTTTTATCAAAATGGTTCGACATATAAGTCATCTTCCCATTATAATTATTTTTAAGCCATTTTTCCAAAAGAGGGGCTTCATGTTCTAGAAATTCAGCTTTGGATATTCCACAAAAATCAAAGCCTAGGTCTTTGGCTTTCGTTTTGATAAAGTTTGTATTTGAATTAATATTCAATTTAATCCTGATTATATTTTGAAACAAAGATGAAAATTAAATAATTAATGGCGATAAGATTTAGCATTATTTTTTGTGTCAAAATATCTTCTACCATCATTTTTCGGGGTTATAATTTATAGTAATGATAAAAAACCAAAAAGTAATTAATTAAAAAGCTTTGGTGGTTAACTTTGGCAAGGCAGGATGAGTCATTTACAGTTTTGAGGCTCCCAAAATGGAATTAAGAATATGAATTTATTAGCCCTGATAACAAAAACAATAGCTAAATATTAAAAAATAATACTAATTTAAATGTCCCAAAAACTAAATATAACAATATTCTTTCCCAAATTTGTGTTCCTAATACAGCAACAGTCTAAATTAATTTTAAATGGCTGATCGCTATTTTTACTATCTAATTTTTAAAATGGCTATAAAAAATATGAAATACGCGACTACAGAAATCACTAGTGCAGAAATAGTATCCGATAATCCTGTGCATCAACGATTGTATTTTCCGTACGAAATGGCCGCCAAAATTATTAGTGGAAAAGTATTGGAATTGGGCTGTGGTTGGGGACGCGGAGTTGAGAAACTCATTGATTCCTGTGATCATTTAACTGGGGTTGATAAAAATGAGCCCCTCATTCAAGCACTAAAAGAAAAATATCCCAATCATTATTTCAATACAGCAAATCTGCCTTATCTAACTGAATTTGGAGATAATACATTCGATTTTATTGTTACTTTTCAGGTAATTGAACATATTCAAGACGACCATAAATTTCTACAAGAAGCTAATAGAGTTTTAAAGCCTGGCGGAAAGATTTTATTAACAACTGTAAACAAGGAGTATTCTCTAAGCAGAAATCCATGGCATATAAGAGAGTATAAAACAAAAGAATTGAAAAATTTAATGAAAAAATATTTCAGCCATTTAAAAGCTAGCGGCGTAGGCGGAAATGAGAAAGTTTGGGCTTATTATGAAGAAAACAAAGTGTCAGTAAATAAAATTATGAGATGGGATATATTTAATTTTCAGCATAATTTACCAGCTTGGATGTTGCGAATTCCTTATGAAATACTAAATAGATTTAATAGAAATAAATTATTGACCCAAACAGATGGCTTGGCCGCTGAAATTAATTGGGATGACCACTTCTTAAGTAACGAGCCCGAAAAATGTATTGATTATTTCTTTGTGGCTACAAAATAATGCACCTTTATTTTCACATTCCATTCTGCAAGCAAGCATGCCACTATTGTGACTTCTATTTTAGTACAAATCAGGACTTAAAAAATAAACTAGTTGCTAGCATTTGTAAAGAAATAGCCATTCAAAAAGACTATTTAAAAAGCAAAAAAATAGAAACCATCTACTTTGGAGGGGGAACACCTTCCTTATTAACCCAAATTGAATTAAACTCAATTTTTGAGGCTTTAATTATTTACTACGATTTATCAAATTTAAAAGAAATAACCTTTGAAGCGAATCCAGATGATGTTTCAAAAGAGAATATCAGAATTTGGAGAGAATTTGGCATAAACCGAATTAGTCTTGGTGTTCAGACATTTAGCGATACCATTTTGAAATATATGAATAGATCTCATAATGGATTAGAAGCGAAAAATGCTATTCTTACTTTACAATCTGAAGGAATTCAGAACATTAGTATAGATCTAATTTATTCCATTTTTGATATTGAAGGGAAAGTAAGTGAACATATTTTGCGTTCAGACCTTAGCAATGCACTAAGTTATAATTTACCGCATATATCGGCTTATTCACTCACTATTGAAGAAAATACCGTCTTTGGGAAATGGGCAAAAAAGGATAAAATCATCCCATTAAATGAAGATTCTTCTGCTATTCATTATGAAATTTTGGTTTCTTCACTTTCCAATCATGGATATGAACAGTACGAAGTATCAAATTTTGCCAAAAATAATCAATATGCCATTCATAATTCTTCCTATTGGCAAAATCATGAGTACTTAGGATTTGGCCCTTCTGCACATTCTTATAACTTACTGAGCCGGCAAGCCAATATAGCCAATAACAATAAATACATTAAATGTATAGAAAATGATAGTCAGTTTTTTGAAATAGAAAACTTGAGTGATATTGATAGAGCAAATGATTTGATACTTTGCGGCTTAAGAACAAAATGGGGTGTTGACTTAAAAAATATATCCCAAATAGTTGGCGATTTTAGTCCATCTACTTGGGATAAAATTAATAATTATCGTAAAAATGGTCAAATATTATTAAAAGACGATATTATAACTATTAGCGATAGTGGTAGAATCTTCTCTGATAAAATAGCCTCTGATTTATTTTTTGAATAATATTCTTTATTGGGCTACACAAACATCTTCATAAACAGCTGCTAAATGACCTCCTATCATTTCAGCAGAACGACCTTCAATATGATGTCTTTCTACAAAATGAACTAATTCACCATCTTTAAATAACGCTATTGCTGGAGATGACGGTGCAATTGGAATAAACTCACGCATGCGTTGAGTTGCTGCTGTATCTACACCAGCGAAAACTGTTGCTAAATGATCAGGCTTATACTCAGACATTGTTAATGAAAGCTTAACACCTGGCCGACAAGTTCCTGCTGCACAACCACATACAGAATTAATTACAACCAAAGCCGTTCCTTTTTGATTAGTCATAAATAAATCTACTTCTTCGGCCGATTCTAATTGTTTAAAACCTACACTTGTAAGGTCTTCTTTCATTGGAGCTACTAAATGAGGAGGATACATAATCTTTATTTCCTGAATACAGGATTTTTTTATAATTAACTAATTTCTTTATACTTAAACTTTCTTAAAACTACATAAAACCTAACTCCAACTTTGCTACTTCACTCATCATATCCTGAGAGTAAGGAGGATCAAAAGTAAGCTCTATGCTGACATCATTTATTCCCTCGATTTCCCTTATTTTTGCTTCAATCTCAACAGGAATACTCTCCGCGGAAGGGCAAGAAGGGGAAGTTAAAGTCATTAAAACAAACACATTATTAATGGGAAAAATTTTGACATCATAAATCAAACCCAATTCAAAAACATTTACTGGAATCTCGGGATCATATACTTCTTTTATCGCATCTAAAACTTTTTCTTTTAATACTTCTTCTGTCATTTCTTAAATTTTAATATTTTTGTAAAAAACAATAAAACAACTTAATTGGTTTCTTTATGGGTTCAAACTTTGATATGCTAAGGCGTAAGTTTTCATTTGTTTCACCATAGATGCCAGGCCATTTGAACGAGTTTGAGCTAAATGGCTTGTTAAACCCACTTTTTCTATAAAATAAAGGTCGGAATGTAAAATTTCATTTGGAGTATGACCAGACAAAACATTTAGTAACATACTGACTAAGCCTTTAACAATAATAGCCTGACTATCTCCTTCAAAAAATATTTTTCCATCTTTATAATAAGCATGTAGCCAAACTACGGATTGACAGCCTTTAATTATATTTTCTTCGGTTTTGAATTCATTAGATAATAAAGGCATTTTTTTACCTAAATCTATAATATATTCATATTTTCCTTCCCAATCGTCAAATAATTCAAAATCTGAAATTATTTCGTCTTGAAGCTCATTTATTGTCATAATTAATGGCTTAGGCTAAAAGCCTTTTTACTTTTTTAACTCCAGCTACTAATAAATCTATTTCATCAAGGGTATTATAAACTGAAAATGAAGCTCTAGCAGTCCCCAATAGACCCAATCTGGTCATTAATGGTTGGGTGCAATGATGACCAGTTCTTACCGCTATACCTTGCTGATCTAAAATAATTCCAATATCTTGGGGGTGAATATTTTCTAAAACAAAAGACACTACACTTACTTTTTCTTTGGCGGTTCCTATTATTTTTAAACCTTCTATTTCTAAAAGTTTTTCGGTGGCGTACTTTAGAAGTGAGTTTTCATGAGCTGATATATTTTCTTTTCCTATTTTCTGAATGTAATCGATGGCATATTTAACCGCTACTACATCGCCAATATTTGGTGTTCCGGCTTCGAACTTATACGGGAGTTCATTGTATGTAGTTTTCTCAAATGTTACTTCCTTTATCATTTCACCACCTCCTCTCCATGGTGGCATTTCATTTAAAATTTCCTTTTTCCCATACAAAATCCCCATACCAGTTGGCCCAAAAAGCTTGTGAGCTGATAAAGTATAAAAATCTGCATCTAATTCTTGTACGTCGATATTAAGATGACAAGTGGCTTGGGCTCCATCTACTAAAACTTTAGCACCAAATGCATGAGCTTTATCAATAATATACTTTATGGGATTAATAGTACCCAGTGAGTTAGATACATGAATTATTGATACCAATTTCGTTTTTTCACTCAGTAATTTTACATATTCGTCCAATAATAATTCTCCTGCATCATTAATTGGAATTACTTTTAAAATACATCCGTTTTCTTCACAGAGCATTTGCCATGGAACAATATTGGAATGGTGCTCAAGAGAAGAGATTATTATTTCATCCCCTTTTTTAATATTTTTCCTTCCAAAAGTTTGAGCTACCAAATTGATACCATCTGTGGTACCATAAGTAAAAATTATTTCTTCTGAGCTTTCTGCATTTAAAAAATTTTGAAATGTTTTTCTGCTAGCTTCAAAAGCAGAAGTTGCTTTTTCAGCTAAAAAATGTATGCCCCGATGAATATTTGCATTGTAGTGACCATAATAATGGGATAAAGCATCTATGACTACTTGTGGTTTTTGAGTAGTTGCTGCATTATCAAAGTAAACTAAGTCTTTGCCGTTAATTTTTTCAGAGAGAATTGGAAAATCTTTACGTATTTTTTGAATATCAAAAAAAGCCATTGCTTAATAATTTAAAAAAAGATCTATAATTAGCTTAGTTTAACTTCAATTAAGCCTTCTAGTATTTCTTTTATTTCTTCTATTTTTATTTGAGAAACTACATCCTCAGCAAAAGCAACTAATTGAAGTTTAATAGCCTCTGATTTGGGAATGCCTCTAGATTGCATGTAGAAAATCGCTTCCTCATTCAATTTTCCTGTGGTAGTACCGTGAGAACATTTAACATCGTCTGCCCAAATTTCTAATTGTGGTTTAGAATTCATTGTTGCAGAATCTGATGTAATCACATTTCTACAGTTTTGATATGCATTTGTTTTTTGAGCGTCTTCCCTGACGAAAATTTTACCATTAAAAACTCCCGTTGATTTATCCATCAAAACGCCCTTGTACAATTCATTACTTTGGCAATTTGGCAATTTGTGGTCTACTACTGTATGATTATCAACAAATTGTGAACCATTTGGAATATACAAGCCGTACATGTGATTATCAATATGCTGCCCGTCTAACACTAAATTAAGATTATTTCTAACAAACCCCCCATTTACCGTTATTGTTGCAGAGTAAAAATAACTATTGTCTTTTTGAATAACTTGCGTAGTACCCAAATGATAAGAAGCATCGTTTTCATTTTGAATTTTATAATAATCAACTCTAGAACTTTTGCCAACTATTAGTTCGGTCAATGTATTTTGAAAACTAGAATTTTCACCAATGGTTGTGGAAATCTCCACTATTTTTGCTTCTGAATTTTCACCGACAACCACCAAATGATGCCCAAAAGAAGCCACATTACTTGATTTGGTATCCAATATTGAATTTATAATAATCGGCTGATTTGCGATTGTATTATTCTCAATAAAAATCACTGATCCATCTTCACTTAAAGCGGCATTTGAAGCAATCACTCCATCCAATTCATAATTGACATATTTTCCAAAGTGTTTGTCTAAAAGCTCAGGGCAATCTTTTAAGGCTTGTTTAAGACTTAATACTTTGATTTTGTCTTGATTGTGAAGTAAACTAGAATGTTTTTCATTAAAAACTCCATTAATAAAAGTAATTTTCAATCCAGCTATTTTCGAGAAATCCAAACTATCAACTTCAGTATCTGAAATTTCTGATTTATTAATAAAATCATACTCCTGATTCGATAAACCTTTCAGATTGGCATATTTCCAATCCTCGTTTTTAATAGTAGGTAGTCCTAAATTTTTAAAAGATTCTATGGCAGAAAGCTTTCTTTTTCCAAAAAAAGTATCTTTCTGACCATTTAGATTTATTTTTTTAAATTGTGCACAAAGCTGGTCTTGAATATTTGAAACTGACATTTTTGTTAAATTATTAATAAAAAAAATCAAACCATTGTTGACTCTAGAGCATCCGCCTCTGCCTTAATCCAATCATACCCTTTTTCTTCTAATTCTAATGCAAGTTCTTTGGTACCTGATTTCACAATTCTACCTTTGTATAATACATGGACAAAATCTGGAACGATATATTCTAACAATCTTTGGTAATGGGTAACTACTATAAAGGCTCGGTCTAAAGAGCGAAGCTGGTTTACACCGTCAGCAACAATTCTTAAAGCATCAATATCCAAACCGGAATCTGTTTCATCTAAAATACCCAATTTAGGCTCTATCATAGCCATTTGGAATATTTCGTTCCTTTTTTTCTCTCCTCCAGAAAACCCTTCATTTAATGATCTTCTTAGTAATTGATCATCTATTTTAACTGATTTTGCCTTTTCTTTCATTAATTTCAAAAACTGAGCAGCATCTAAAGGTCCTTGTTGATGATATTTCCTGATTTGATTGATTGCAGTTTTAAGAAAATTAATTGTTGTCACTCCAGGAATTTCAACTGGATATTGAAATGCTAGGAAGATTCCTTCCGCTGCTCTTTCTTCAGGAGCTAATTCTAAAAGATTTTTACCTGAGAACTCTACCGTCCCAGCCGTTACTTCATAATCTTCTCTCCCAGCTAAAACAGAAGCTAAAGTACTTTTTCCGGATCCATTTGGACCCATAATAGCATGAACTTCTCCTGGTTTTACTTCAAGATTTATTCCTCTTAAAATCTCTTTGTTCTCTATTCTTGCGTGTAAATTACTGATTTTCAGCATACTAATATAATGTTCGTGTATTTAAGTACAAATATAAGTTATTACAACTAAAATCGTCTCCTATTTTTAATAACTCTAAATAAGGTTTAGATGTTCCATACAAAGCTTTTTTTTTATATTTATTAAATTTTACATTCAAATAAAAGGTTAAATTTTTTCTGTATTCCTTTTTTGTGTAAGAATAAAGAATAAACGACAAGAAGAAATAAATACCTTTTCTAATTCATTTTTTGTCTATTTTTGCCAAAAAATATTGAAAATTTTACAATGAATAAAAATATTGAATTCCTTTATAATTATTTAAACAATGCTTCCCCAGTAGGATTTGAAAGTACTGGTCAACAAATTTGGTTAAATTATATAGAACCTTTTATAGATGAAACCATCATAGATGTTTACGGAACAGCAGTTGGAGTGATTAATCCGGGTATGGAATATAAGGTAGTAATTGAAGCTCATTCTGATGAAATTTCATGGTTTGTAAACTATATTACGGATAGCGGATACATTTATGTAAGAAGAAATGGTGGATCCGACCATCAGATAGCCCCTTCGATGAGAGTAAATTTACATACCCGAAAAAATGGGATTGTGAAAGGTATCTTTGGATGGCCAGCAATTCATGTACGCGACGCTGGAAAAGAGGAAACTCCTAGTTTAAAGAATATTTTTATTGACGTAGGTGCTTCTTCAAAATCTGAAGTTGAGGAAATGGGCATTCACGTAGGTACTGTTGCTACATTTGAGGATGGTCTAATGGAGCTAAACGATAAATATTATGTTGGAAGAGCGTTAGACAATCGTATGGGAGGTTATATAATTGCTGAAGTGGCGAGAAGATTGAAAGAGAATAAGAAAAAACTGCCCTATACTTTATACATTGTGAATGCGGTGCAAGAAGAAATAGGACTAAGAGGGTCAGAAATGATTTCAAGAAGGCTGAAGCCTGATGTAGCTATTTGTTGTGATGTAACCCACGATACGCAATCTCCCATGTATGATAAGAAAAAAGATGGAGATATTGCTTGCGGAAAAGGCCCAACCCTTTCTTATGGTCCTGCTGTACAAAATAATCTATTAAATATGTTGATAGATCTAGCCAATAAAAGGGAAATTCCTATTCAAAGAGCCGCAGTTAGCCGATCTACAGGTACAGATACTGATTCATTTGCCTATTCTTCTGAAGGCGTAGCTTCTGCTTTAATTTCCCTGCCTCAAAAATATATGCATACCACAGTAGAAATGTGCCATAAAGATGACATAAAAGCTTGTATTGACCTTTATTATGAGTTTTTGTTAGAATTGAAGTCTGGTACTGATTTTAGGTATATTAAATGATTTTTTACTACGAATGCACGAATGCTTTTCGTGTATTCGTGGTGGTAAACTTCTTATTTACTCACAACCCATAACTTTATATATCTTCCCATCAGTTTTAGTGTAAATGTATATTTCACCTTTAGGACCTTGCCCGAATCTCAAGTCAGTTTTGTACTTATTACAAATATTCTGAAAGTTGGTTACCTTACCATCAAACTCTAATTTAAATTCTTGAATACTAGCTATTTGTGAATAATTTAAATCTTTATTATCGATAAATAGAACTCTACCATTAACAATATCGCCGAAGATGTATTTCCCTTTTAAATTCTGAATCTCATCATCATTGTAAACATATCCTGCCGAAATAGCAAAGCCTTCGTCATGATCATATTGGGCCACAGGCCACGTGTAAGTTTTAGAATTCCCCTTTAAATCAAAAACTTGCTTCATGTTGGCATCAGGTCTTATGATAAAAGTCCCTTCTCGGTAGGGCCATCCGTAGTCATTTCCTTTTTGACCCAAATTCAATTCCTCTACATTGGCATGGCCAATATCCGAAATCAACATTTTACCGTCTGGAGTCCAATAAATTCGGTTGGGATTTCTAAAACCTCTGCAAAAAACCTCCCCAGCAAATTCCACATGAGCTTTGAAAGGATTTGATTCTGGAATACCGTAATTCCCATTTTTGGAATTATTACCACTTGGGTCTATTCTAAGTACGGAACTCCAAAGATTTTTAGGATTTTCACAGATAAATGGATAACCGTTTTCTGAGGCACCTCCATCTCCAATACCTATATAAAGTAAACCATAATCTTCGTCGAAAGGCTTAGCTTGTGGGTTAAAAGTTATTTCTTGCATTCCATGGATTGGCGAAACCATATTTATTCTAAACAATTCCCTTCTTACTCCTTGAAAAATTTTTGCGTCTGGATTCCCAGTTTTCCATTCAGAAAGTACCCATTGAATCGATACTTTTATACTGTCTGCAAACCCAAAATCTGCTTTTTTAGAATTAGATTTTTCGGTATGAGCTGTATAAAAAAGGCCATTTTTTAAGAATTCAGGATGAAAAGCATAAGAACCTAAACCTGAAGCCAAACCCGGCACATGTATAAATTCTGGAACCATTTTTTGAAAATCAAAATATGGTTTTAGCTCGTTTTCATTGAAATGATAGATAAATCCCCTCAAATCAGATAGAAAAGTTTTTTTTGTTAAACTATCTCGCACCACCATTGTGTTGATTCTCGCCAAAGGTATTTTTTCGGAAGTAGCGGGTGCAGTGTATAAATATTTGAGCTTTAGGGTAAGGTCAGACTTTTTAATGGGTTCAGGAATCGGATTTTTGAGTCCATCTGGCGAAAGTGCACTTTTGGGATTTTGTTTGGCTTGACGACTATTTATAAATGCCAAAAGATTTTCTATATCAGCCTTTTTTAGATGGGCAAAAGCTGGCATTGTGATAGTTCTTTTATCAAAATTGGGTTCTAAAGCCATTGTTTTTTGTGGATTTTTCAGATAACTAATCAACCAATTATTTTCTCGTTTTTTTGTAATTTGAGATAGTTCTGGCCCAATTCCGTTTTGAGTAAAATTATGACATGCAGCACATTGAACTTCAAAAATTTCTTTGCCGGTTTGTATATTTTTAGCGTTTATACTATACAAGGATTGAGAAAAAGAGGAATGATTCAAATTAAAAAGGATAATCAGAAAAATAGCTTTCAGAAGTTTCTTAGACATATTAAAAGAATAGGTTAAAAATTTTTCTAAAAATACAGTATTTTTCTGTAAATTCATTTCTTTTAAATGTATTCAATTAGTTTTCAATTGCAATAACATATTGAATTAAATGATACCAATGCAGTTTTTGTTGGGGTATAACAAAAAAAATCTCAAAAATGAGTACTAATTTTAACTTTTATATTATATAATAAATATTGTGAACGGGGTAGCTAATTGCTCCACCACTTTTCTTTTGACAATGCTCCCATCTCAGGATTCTGATCGGGCTTTTATTTCATATAGCACCAATTGTAAAGCGAGCTTTCATTCGATTATTATTTTAAAGCTATTAGATTATCATCCCTTAGCTAATTTTTTTTTTTACCCAAAAATGTGGGATTGTGACTAACGGTATTTCTGAATATTGATAATCAAGCACTTGCGAATATAAGTTATTCATTTTCAGCCCAAATATATCAATTTGTCTTTGAATTTATTTGACCATCTTCTAGTTTTGTTTTTAGATTATTTGTAACAAGATGCTCTTTGATACCACACCAATTTAGCGGAGATGAACAAGCAAAAAGCCGAAATGTAGGACCACCCAGACTTTGATTGTGGTCAGGGTGATGCGGCATTCCGCCTTTCTTCTGCTTGGCTAATTTTATGAGCAATCCTTTTGTGTTGTATTTATCCTCTTTTAAAAGCAATGTTTTCCAAGTTTTGTAATCGATAATGATGGGAGTGTAGGCGTTAAAAAAAAAAATTATAGGATGGTCTGTGTTAATGGAATAGTACTATTTGAATCTTATAGGTACTGCAATAGTTTGTAGCAAAATATCTAAACTTAGGTTCTTTTACAATTCCATAAAAACGAATATTTTTTCTTTATATTCTCTTATTAATTGCTAAAGTATTAGTATATTTGAACACAATAAAATATGCTATGGATAGAAGAGATTGGTTTAAATTAAGTGGTTTGTCAGTTTTAGCTGCTGGCTCCTCAAGTTTTATTTTTTCTGATGAAATTAGAGCTTCAGAAGATGGAATGATTCACTTGGATAAAAATGAAAACCCTTTCGGAGTTTCACCTAAAGCTTTAAAAGTATTAAAAGAGTCGTTATTAGAAAGTCATCGCTATCCTATACAGAATAGTTCGGCTAATTTTTTGAATAAATTAGCCCAAAGAGAAAATTTAGAACCCAATAATTTTCTTGCCACTGCTGGCTCTGTAGAGGTTCTTGGGCTAACAAGCTTATATGTTTCTAGAAATGGTGGTAGTGTAATTTGCCCTTATCCTACATTCGCAACTTTGCCTAATAATTGTAAAAATTTAGGGATGGAGCTCATAAATGTCCCAGTTAAAGCAAATAAAATTATTGACTTGGATGCCATGAAGGCTAAAATAAAAGCAGATACAAAATTGGTTTATTTATGTAATCCTAACAATCCAACTGGAACTATTTTAGAAAGTAAAATATTGAGAGATTTTGTGGAAGAAGTAAGTCAAAAGACCATGGTAATGGTGGATGAAGCTTATTTTGAATTCCTAAACCAATCGGTTTCTGATTTAGTAAAAAATAATCGAAATATACTCATTAGTAGAACATTATCTAAGGTATATGGTTTTGCTGGGCTGAGAGTTGGTTATATTATAGCGCATTCAGATACCATCAAAGAAATGTCAAAGTATCAAGCCTCAGGCTCAATTGGAGTTTCGAGAAGTTCTATGATGGCTGCCAATGTGGCTTTAGAAGATGAAGAATTCTTAAAAATGTATCTTCAAAAAAATCGAGAAGCTGCAGACTATACCACTAAAGCTTTGCAATCAATGGGAATAATGGCCGTGCCTTCACATGCAAATTTTGTAATGTTTCCTATAGATCAATACAAAGGACTTTTTGCAAAAGATATGGCTGATAAAAGGATTTTACTTCGTGACGACTTTAGAGAACTTAATGGAAACAAATGGGGAAGAGTGAGTATTGGAACAATGAATGAAATGAAATCCTTCATTAATGCAATGAAAGAAATCTGGATAAACTAATACCTATTTTTTGTTTAAAAAGATGGT
Source organism: Cytophagaceae bacterium (assembly GCA_031420365.1). Taxonomy (GTDB): domain Bacteria; phylum Bacteroidota; class Bacteroidia; order Cytophagales; family Spirosomataceae; genus Leadbetterella. Next base: position 12,179 of record JANOMP010000391.1, on the reverse strand, counting down.
GACCAATCAATTCTATTAGTTTCTAAAGTGCTTAATTTCAATTTAAAACCACCGAGTTAAAGAAAAAACATTATATTTTCCAATAAACTAAAAAATCCTAATTTAAAATCAATACTGATTCAAATACTTTAAAAAATAGAAAGATTTTCACGTATTTTTTTTTATTTAGATTCTTTACCTTAATCCTGCATTTATTCCTTCCAAAACAACACTTCCAGGGCATAATTCCTTTTCAGTTAAAGAATTTAAAGGTTTATTGACGGTTCCAATTAAGTCATTCAGTTCTATGCTATTATTGTTTATGTATAATAGACCAGTTAATATTTCCTCTTTCAGTTTGGCCAAATTTAAGGCATTCACAATTGAAATCTTGTCTGAAGGATCCCAACCTTGCTTTAGTTTATTTAATCTAATAAAAGATCCATCGTGCATTTCAACCAATTTGACTTTCTCGGTATCATAAGAGGCAGTGATTTCTTCTTTAATTGGCACAAAATCTAAAGAAGATAAAGCCTCATTATGCTCTCTTACATAATCATAGGATTTTGTAGAACCTACATTATTATTAAACGTAACACAAGGTGAAATAACATTTATAAACGAAAACCCAGAATGGGACAAGGCAGCTTTAATTAAAGGGATTAATTGTCCTTTATCACCACTAAAACTTTGAGCCACATAGGTTGCCCCAAGTTCAATCGCAACTGCACATAAATCAATTCCTTCAAAATTATTTACAATTCCAGTTTTAGATTTAGAACCATGATCGGCAGTGGCAGAATCTTGTCCTTTTGTCAAGCCGTAACACCCATTATTCATTACAATGTAGGTCATATTCAAATTTCGACGAATAACATGAGCAAACTGACCAAAACCAATAGATGCGCTGTCGCCATCACCTGAAACTCCCAGATAAACTAAGTCACGATTGGCGAGGTTGGCACCTGTAGCTACTGAAGGCATGCGTCCGTGTACGGAATTAAATCCATGCGAATTATTTAAAAAATAGGCAGGAGTCTTTGATGAGCAGCCAATCCCAGAGAGTTTAGCTACATGATGAGGTTGAATAGCCAACTCAAAGCAAGCGTCCACTATTGCAGCAGAAATAGAATCGTGTCCACAACCCGCACACAAGGTGGAAACTGAACCTTCATAATCTTTTCGTGTATAACCCAAAGTATTAATTGGAGTTCTTGGGTGTTGAAATATTGGCTTTATATATGACATTTTCTTAAATACTTTGGGGTGTTAAAATTTTTATTTGATCAATAATCATATCAGCAGTCATTGGATTTCCATCAAAATTTAAAATTTTTAATAACTTTTTTGGATGAACTTCTAACTCATTAACTAACAAAGATCGCATTTGAGCATCTCTATTCTGTTCTATTACATATACATATTTATGGTTTTCAATAAAATCTACAACAGTTTGGTTAAACGGAAATGCTCTAATTCTTAAGGCGTCAACCGCCTCTCCATTTTCCAATAAAATATCCATTGCCTCTTCTGCAGCATATTTTGTAGTACCAAAAAATAGTAGACCAACTTCTGAAATATTTTCTTCTTGATACACTTGAGGTGCTGGTACAATATTTTTGGCGGTTTCAAATTTCTTAAGCAGCCTTTCCATTATTCTCACATAAGTGTCGGAGTCTTCTGAATATACTGCGTTTTCGTCATGCGATGTGCCTCTAGTAAAATAAGATCCTTTTGTTGGATGAGTACCCGGAATTGTACGGTAAGGCACACCATCATTATCAATATCTTTATATCTTCCCCAGTCTTTTGAATTTTCTAATTCTTCTGCATTTAAAACCTTGCCCCGATTATATTTTCTGTTATCGTCCCATTTGAATGGCGGTGACATATGCTCGTTCATTCCCAAATCTAAGTCTGTGAGCATAATAATAGGAGTCTGTAAAAAATCGGCAAGATCAAAACTATCTGCCATCATATCAAAACATTCAATAGGCGTGGAAGGGAACAATAATATTTGTTTGGTGTCACCGTGCGAAGCATAAGCAGCACTAAGGATGTCAGATTGTTGTGTTCTCGTAGGCATACCAGTAGAAGGGCCAGAGCGTTGAACATCGGCTAAAACAACCGGAATTTCAGCATAATAGGCTAAACCCAAAAATTCGTTCATCAAAGAAAGTCCAGGGCCTGAAGTAGCTGTAAATGCTCTTGCACCGTTCCAATTAGCACCTATAGCCATGCCTATTGCAGAGAGTTCATCTTCAGATTGAACAACTGAGAAATTATTTTTACCAGTTTCTGGGTCAATTCTAAGTTTTTGTGCATATTTTTCAAATGCACTTACCAATGAAGTAGAGGGTGTAATTGGATACCAAGAAACTACGGAAGCGCCACCATAAACTGCACCTAAGCCAGCCGCAGCATTGCCATCTATTAAAATCCAATCTTTTACAAGATCTCGAGTTTCCACTTTAAATTCTAAAGGGAAACTGAAGTTTTCAGAAATATAATCCCCTCCAAGTTTTAGGGCTTTCACGTTGGGAATAACTAATTTCTCTTTTCCTTTGAATTGCTCAGAAAGTAATTGTTCTAAAACTTCGAAGTTGATATCCAGCAATTTAGCTATCGCACCAACATATACTATGTTTTTGAATAGCTGCTTTTGACGAGGGTCGGAAAATTCTTTATTACAAATTTCCATTAGCGGAATTCCAATAAAGTTGATATCGTCTCTCAAAAACTCATCGTATAATTTTTTTGTAGAATCATACATAAAGTATCCTCCAGACTTAACACAAGCTATATCTTTTTTAAAACTCTGAGGATTAACACTTAACATAAGGTCAATTCCAGCCTTTCTTCCTAAATAACCTTTTTCACTTACTCTTACTTCATACCAAGTTGGAAGACCTTGAATGTTAGAAGGAAAAATATTTTTTGCTGAAACTGGAACACCCATTCTAAAAATGGATTTGGCGAAAAGTGAATTTGCACTTGCCGAACCCGTGCCATTAACATTAGCAAATCTTACTACAAAATCATTAATACTACTCATATACCTTATAAAGATCCTGCTTGCGCAGTGTTATACATAAATTTTTTCATATCCCATGCTGTGGTTGGACAGCGTTCTGCACAAAGGCCGCAATGCAAACACACATCTTCGTCTTTCACCATCACTCTCCCTGTCTTTAAAACATCTGACACCAGAATGTCTTGGGTCATATTTAAAGCAGGAATTAATAATTTATTCCTTAGATCGCTCTCATTTTCTTCATTAGTAGTAAAAGTAATGCACTTTGTAGGACAAACATCCATACAAGCGTCGCATTCAATACACTTATCTACCGAAAATTCGGTCTGCACATCACAATTAAGGCAACGTTCGGCTTCTTTAAATGCTGTTTTTAAATCAAAGCCTAACTCTACTTCTTTTTTTCTGTCTGCTAAAGTGATTCTTTTATCTTCTTGAGGTACAATGAATCTATCATCAGCTGAAATATCATTATCGTAACTCCATTCATGAATTCCCATTTTAGTACTAATGAGTGTAACGCCAGGAGCGGGTCTTTCATTAATATCTTTGGCATTACAAAATAAATCTATGGAAATGGCTGCTTGATGACCTTGCGCAACAGCAGTAATTACGTTTTTGGGTCCTAAAGCCGCATCTCCACCAAAAAAGACATTGGGCAATGTAGAAGCAAAAGTTTTTACATCTACTACTGGCATTGCCCATTCGTCAAAATTGACTCCTAAATCTGTTTCAATCCATTCAAATTTATTTTCTTGGCCAATGGCTATGATAACATCATCAGCTTCAATAAATTCATCAGGTTCACCAGTAGGAACCAACTTACGTTTTCCATTTGCATCATACTCGGCTTTTACTTTTTCAAACATCATTCCTTTCAGTTTGCCATTTTCTGTAACAAAACTTTTCGGAACATGATTTTCTATAATAGGAATATCCTCATGCATTGCATCCTCTTTTTCCCAAGGAGAGGCTTTCATTTCACTAAAAGGGCTTCTAACCAACACTTTAACTTCTTCTCCACCTAAGCGGCGAGAAGTTCTACAACAATCCATGGCTGTATTTCCTCCACCAAGCACCAAAACTTTTTTACCAATTTTATCAGTGTGCTCAAAAGCTACGTTTGCCAACCATTGAATACCTACATGGATGTTTTCTTTGGCGTCCCATCTCCCTGGAAGGTTAGGCAAATCTTTTCCTTTTGGTGCTCCAGTTGCTACAAAAACTGCATCGTATCCTACATTCAAAATCTCCTTTAAACTAGTTACGTATTGATTAAAGTGTTTTATAACATCCATATTTAAAATAACATCCACTTCCTGATCTAGAACCGAATTGGGCAATCTAAAGGAAGGAATTTGGCTTCGCATCATACCGCCGCCTTTATTTTGGTCATCATAAACATGTAATTCATAACCAAGTGGTGCTAAATCTCTTGCAACGGTTAAACCTGCAGGACCTGCACCAATGATGGCAATTTTTTTGCCATTTTTTATTTTAGGTATTTCTGGCAAATATGGGGTTATATCGTCTTTAAAATCCGATGCCACTCTTTTTAACCTGCAAATGGCAACTGGCTCCTCTTCAACGCGTCCTCTTCTACATGCTGGCTCACAAGGACGGTCACAAGTTCTTCCTAAAACACCGGGAAATACATTAGATTCCCAATTGACCATATATGCTTCTGTGTATTTTCCAGCTGCAATTAAACGAATGTAGTGTGGTACAGGTGTATGCGCTGGACAAGCGTATTGACAATCGACAACTTTGTGGTAATATTCTGCATCTTGATAATTAGTGGGCTTCATTTGGTCTCCGTTAATATTATTATATTTTAAATAAAATATTGAAATAAACAAATATCCACAAATATAAAATGTAAGTTTTTCTTAGAAAAGAAATTGTATATTTTAATTGGATAAAATCGAAAATATTGTTTTATATAGAATTATTATAAATAAAGAAATGATACTTTGTTTTTAGGTAATGATATTTTAATGTAAAAATCTACCTTATGAAATCTTTAAGGATCTGTTAAGAAATAAGGTTTACAGAATTGACTAATTTATTTTGTTATTTTTCAAGGCAAAAAATCTTTAAATAATATAGCTATTCAATGATTTTTTAACGAAGAAAAAAGACAAAAGAAAGATACAAAATGTAAAGGTTATTTTGTATCAGATCCTATGTACAATTTATTAGTCTAATTGTTAGGGCTTTAATTATTGGATACTTCCATAAAGTACTTTTTTATTACAAAAATGCTACAAAAACAATGTCCAATGATAATTTCTTAGAATATAAACATAATTTGATTATTTTATTTCTGCAATTTTTTATAAGGGCATCTCTAAAAACCCGATATTTTTCTTTTAATAAATTTGGCATTACAGGATTTAGAGTGGAGAAATATTCATTTGTGAAATCTTTTAGAAAAAAATAAACATTGTTCCATTAATCACATTCCGAATATATTCGGACCGTCCGTATGAAAATTTTTAAGCAAGTTAAATTGCTAATAGCTAGATAATTAATTTAGAAATTCATGGCGGACGGCTTTCAGGATTTTTTTTTGTGAGTGTTTTTGGCTGAGCTGGCATTCCAGTTGGTCCGACATTCGGCTTTTTTTGACTGGGGCTGGCAACCCGGAAAATTAAGGCTAACAATAAATTCAGTAAACAGCAATCATTAATTAATTTTAAAAAATTCAGGGTTTCACTCTAAATCCTGTAAATCCAAATCTTTAAATGCGAATTACCCTGCATCTACAATACCCTTACCGAAATTGAGGCGACTTTTAGAGTACTAAAAACCGACCTCAACATCCGACCAGTTTACCATCAAAAAAACGAGAGAACAAAAGCTCATATTCAATAGGAATAATAGCCTATATGGTCGTAAATACGATCCGTCACAATTTAAAAAAGGTAGGAATTTGCCACGAATGGCAGAATATCACCCGCATGATGAACACCAAAAAAATAGCGAAGACCTCGTTTGTAAACGACAAAGGAAAGGTAATAATAATGGCATTACAGGATTTAGAGTGGAGAAATATTATTAAATAAAACCTTTTAAAAAACAAATCACTGATTGTTCCATTAATCACAAAAACGTCCGTATGGAAATTTTTAAACAAGTTAAATTGCTAATAATTAGATAATTAATTTAAAAATTCATGGCGGACGGCCAGTCAGGATTTTTTTTTGTGAGTGTTTTTTGCGAAACGTCGCACCGGTTACTTTTTTCAATTGGACAGGCATACCTGCGGTGCGTCGAAACGCAAAAGTAAGGCTAACAATAAATTCAGTAAACAGCAATCATTAATTAATTTTATAAAATTCAGGGTTTCACTCTAAATCCTGTAAATCCCTTTTTATATTAAAAAATAAATTTTTTTTATTTCCATAATTTAGACGGATATTTTCCTTTTTCAATTAATTTATTCAATGAACCCATAACTAATTCTTTATCTTCTGGATAAGTTACACCAAACCAATCTGACTCGCTTTCAAAGACTTTGCACCTTCCTTTGTTAGTTTCTATTAAGTGACTCATTACTTTTGGGATATAAAATTCAGCTTTTGGGGCATTAAAATTTTCGCGAGCATATTCTTCAAAAAGGATATTAATTTCAGGAAATACATTTGGCATGAAACCCCAAAAATTCATAGAAACAGGAGTATTTTCACCTAAAAACTCTGGTTCTCCATTATCTAAAAAAGCAATTTGACCATCTTCTTGCCTTATAATCTTGGTTCTTTCAGTAACATTTATCAAAAAATCATTTTCATCTCTAATACAAACTCCTCTTGAAACTGTGCCATTTTCTGAAAGAGTATTTTTTACTTGGTATCCAATCATAGCGTGTACATCCGCTTGTTTGTTTTCAAATAAGAACTTTCCCATAGTTTCAAATGCTTCAAAACCATAAAAATCATCCGCATTAATAACAGCGAAAGGTGTTTTCGTATTTTTCCAAGCACACAAAACTGCATGCCCTGTGCCCCAGGGTTTTTCTCTTTTTACATTTTTTAAATCATTTGGCAAAAAAGAATCAAAACCTTGGATTGCAAATTCATATTCTATTTTCCCATCTAGTTTTGGTCCAAAAACTTTTATGAAGTCTTCTCTTAATTCTTCTCTAATAATGAAAACAATTTTCCCAAAACCTGCTCGGATGGCATCAAATAAAGAATAATCAATAATTGTTTCCCCATTAGGTCCAAAACTGTCTAATTGTTTTATTCCTCCATATCTGCTTCCCATTCCAGCAGCTAAAATTAATAATGTAGGCTTCATTAAAATATTTTTTGTACAAAGTTAGCTATTATTGAAAGAATTGAAAAGTCAATATTTTTATTGTTTGGAAAAATATTAATGCAATTTGAATTATTAGTTTTGTTAATTTATTTAATATCTTCCTTTTTATATTTTTCAAGTAGTTAATATTTCCTTAAGATTAAAGAAATTATCATCCACTAAATAGTTAATTTAATCTATACAAATAACTTATATCGGATTATTGGTATTTTATTCAATTTGTTTATTTTATATTTAAAACTTATTCAATAATCAATCAATATTTTATGAAAAGAAAAATTATAATGTTTTTAAGCATTCTAGCTTTTGGCCTTCCTGCATTTTCTCAAACCATATTTCCTGATAACGGAATAAAAGATCAAAGGTCGGAATATTATTTATTTAAAAACGCTACAATTCATGTAGATTACAAAACAACTATACAAAATGGTTGGCTTTTAATTAAATCAGATAGAATTGAGAAAATAGGAAAAGATTTTGACTTCCCAAAATCTGCTGTTGTAATAGATTTAACGGGAAAACATATCTATCCTTCTTTTGTAGACATATATTCAGATTATGGTATGCCAGAAATCAAACGCACTAGAGGTGGTGGTTTTGGTGAAACCCAGTTTAATTCTTCAAAGGAAGGGGCTTTTGCATGGAATCAAGCAATAAAACCTGAAGTAAAAGCAGCAGATTTATTGAAATTTAATTCAAAAACTGCAGAGGAGCTTAGGAAGATTGGTTTTGGATCGGTTGTTTCTCATAATAAAGACGGTATAGTAAGAGGTACTTCTGTTCTTGCTTCATTAGCGGAAGCAAAAGAACAAGAAATATTATTAAGAAATGAAATCTCCAATCATTTTTCATTTGATAAAGGAACATCTACTCAAACTTATCCTGTTTCTTTAATGGGGTCAGTGGCACTTTTGAGACAGACATATTATGATGCCCTATGGTATAAAAATACTAATGCTAAATTAGAGAGAAACATCTCTCTTGAAATATTCTCTAAAAATCTTACTTTGCCTTCAGTTTTTAATGGAAAAAGTGTTTTAGATGCTTTAAGAGCTGATAAAATTGGAAAAGAGTTTGGAGTAAAATATATTATTAAGTCAGGTGGAGATGATTATCAAAGGATTGATGAATTAAAAAGTGTTAATGTTCACCTTATTGTACCAATAAATTTTCCAAAAGCTTTAGATGTAGAAGATCCAATGGATGCTGAAAAGATTTCATTAACCGATTTAAAACATTGGGAAATGGCTCCTTCAAATTTGGCTAAACTTGCTTCAAGTGGATTAAATTTCTCTATTTCTCCTGTAGATTTATCCGATAAGTCTTTATTTTTGCCAAACCTTCAAAAAGCCATTTCGAGTGGATTAGACAAAAGTGCTGCATTAAATGCTTTAACGGGAAGCCCATCTAAATTACTTAATATTGATGATTTGGTAGGAAGTATAAAAAATGGTTTACTGGCAAATTTTTTAATTACTTCAGAAGAGATCTTTGAAACCAAAAATAAAATTCTTGAAAATTGGGTTCAAGGGAAAAAATATATTATTACCGATATTTCATTGGCCAATATAAATGGGAAATATGATTTAAATTTAGGGGCGAAATCTAATCTTAGATTTGAAATCTCTGGAGAAAACGAGAAACCATCCATTGAAATTATAGAAAATGATACAACAAAAATCAAAACTACAGTAGTAAGAGACAAAAATTTCTTAACTATTAATTTTAAAAGAGATGCCAAATCCGAAGGCCTTTATAGATTAACTGGAATTATTGATGGCACTTCAATTGAAGGAGAAGGAAGAGACAATTTAGGTCAAAAAATTGTTTGGAAAGCATCAATGAATAAAGAGAGCGTAATTAAAACAAAACAAGACTCGACAAAAAAAGCTGAAATTGCTAAGATAGGGGAAGTAATCTATCCATTTATGGCTTTTGGTAATTCTCAAAAATTAATTAAAGAAGATATATTGATTAAAAATGCAACGATTTGGACCAATGAGAAGGAGGGGAGGTTAATCGCTGACGTTTATGTAAAGAATGGGAAAATAGAAAGCATTGGGTCAAATTTAAATGTTCCTAATGCAAAAGTTATAGATGGTAAAGACAAACATTTAACTTCTGGAATAATAGATGAACATAGTCATATTGCTTTATTTTCAATTAATGAAGTTGAAACTGTTTCTTCCGAAGTAAGGCAAGAAGATGCAGTTAACTCAGAGGATATTGATATATACCGACAAATAGCCGGTGGAGTTACTGCGGCTCAATTATTGCATGGCTCGGCCGATTGTATAGGTGGTCAATCAGCTTTGATTAAGTTAAAATGGGGGGAGGCTCCAGATAAGCTTATGATTGAAAATTCTCCAAAATTCATAAAATTTGCTTTAGGTGAGAACGTAAAAAGAGGTAATTCCCCATCAAAACCTAATAGATTTCCAAGTACAAGAATGGGAGTAGAGCAAGTTTTTCATGATGCTTTTGGAAGAGCCATTAATTACAAAAAAGAATGGGCAGATTATAATGCCATGAAAGTCAAAACTGGATTGACAATTCCAAGAAAAGATTTAGAACTTGATGCTATTGTTGAAATTTTAGAAGGTAAAAGACACATTACGTGCCATTCTTACGTGCAATCAGAAATAAATATGCTAATGAAACTGGGCGATTCACTTGGTTTTAAAATCAATACTCTCACGCATATATTAGAAGGATATAAAGTAGCCGATAAAATGAAAGCTAGAGGTATTAATGCTTCAACTTTTTCTGATTGGTGGGCTTATAAAATGGAGGTAAAAGATGCTATTCCTTATAATGCAGCAATCATGACAAAAGTAGGAGTAAACACTGCCATAAATTCGGATGATGCAGAGATGGCAAGAAGATTAAATCAAGAAGCAGCTAAAACAATACTCTATGGTGGATTAACAGAAGAACAAGCTTGGAAAACAGTTACCCTTAATCCAGCTAAAATGCTTCATTTAGATGATAGAATGGGTTCTATAAAAATTGGAAAAGATGCCGATTTAGTTCTTTGGAATACTAATCCGCTATCAATTTATGCTAAACCAGAAAAAACTATTATTGATGGTACCATTTATTTTGATATTGAAAAAGAAGCATTAAAATTAAAAGAAATTGATTTTGAAAAAAATAGATTAATTCAGAAATTATTGGCAGAAAAGGCTAAAGGAACTCCAATTGTTAAACCTATTTTTAAAGGAAAAGCTTCTCAAATTCATTGTGATTCACTCTTAGAATTTGGTGGGATTTCTGTGGAAGCATTTGATTCAAATTTTATTAATTTAATTAATTCAGATCAAAATTGAATTTAAAAATCTAAAAAAAAATAAATGAAAAATTTAAAAATATATATTTCGATTTCTTTTTTAATCATATCTGGATTTGCAAATGGACAAAATCCTAAAGTAGGTAAAACTAATTTAGGAATAACAGTTTTTGTAAATGCTCAAATTTTTCCTGTTTCAAGTCAAACAATATTAAATGGTACTTTGGTAATCGAAAATAGCTATATTAAAGAAATTAGTGCTTCAGATCTTTCTTCAAAATACCCTAATGCTCAAATAATAGATGTTAAAGGTAAACACATATATCCGGGCATTATTTCGCCGAATAATTCTTTAGGATTAAGTGAAATAGAAGCGGTAAGAACTACCCAAGATTATGAAGAAATAGGACAAATAAATCCTAATGTAAGGGCTTTGATAGCATTTAATACCGATTCAGAAGTAATTCCTACTGTAAGAAGTAATGGTGTTTTGATAACACAAGCAACTCCAGAGGGTGGAAATATTCCTGGTAGGTCATCAATTATGAACTTAGATGGTTGGAATTGGGAAGATGCCGTTTTAAAATCTGATGATGGAGTATGGATGAACTGGCCATCTAAGGTAACAAGAACTTTTGACCTTTCTACTTTTACTAGAGAAGAAAAGAAGAATGAAAAATATCAAAATTCAATTGATGAATTAACTGATTTTTTCGTAAAATCTAAAAATTATAATAACAATGCGAAAACTTTTGAAAATTTGAAGTTCGCAGCTATGAATGGAATGTTATTTGGAAATGATCGTCTTTACATTCAAATTACATCAAACAAGGAAGCAATTGATGCCATATTGTTTTGTAAATCCTTTTCTATAAAACATCCAGTTTTGGTGGGCGAAGTTTCTTCTGAAGTAGCGATAACCTTATTAAAAGAAAACAATATTCCAATTTTAATTCCAAGTACACATAGGATGCCACAAAGAATTGATTCCGATGTTTGGGAGGCATATAAATTACCAGCAAAACTTTTTGAAAAAGGTCTTTTGGTTGGAATGTATTATAACGATTCCTATTGGAGAACTAGAAATTTGCCTTTCGTGGCAGGTAATGCTGCTGGTCATGGTTTGTCAAAAGTGGATGCTTTAAAAATGATTACACTAAACAATGCTAAAATTTTAGGTATTGACAAAATGGTAGGTTCTTTGGAAGTGGGTAAGCATGCTACATTTATTATTAGTAAAGGTGATATTTTAGATATGATGTTTTCAAAAGTTGAGAAAGCTTATATTAAAGGAAATGAAATCATTTTGGATGATAAACAAAAAAGATTAGCTGAAAAATACAAGGAAAAATATGGAATAGATTAAAAAAAGATATTTATTAAATAAGGGTTCTAAGAAATTTCTTTGAACCCTTTTTTTAGTGTGCCCAGCATGGGTAATAGCTAGACGGTGTAAGTCCGTTATGAGCTTGGTAGTAGGAATCATTAGCTGAGAGCAAGGGTGTCCACTGTGAAGTGGAATCTGAAAGAAGCTGTAGGCAAAGTCTTGGCCTG
>JANOMP010000390.1:0-15071 GCA_031420365.1 Cytophagaceae bacterium | reverse complement strand
GCACAAGATATCAGAAGCCATTGGTCTATTGAAAATAATTTACATTGGAATCTTGACGTAATATTTAAAGAGGATTTGCAATTAAAAAGAAAAGGCAATTCAACCGAAAACTTTAATATGGTGCTTAAACTTGCATTAGGTTCGCTAGACGCAGAAAAAACAAAAAAGAAATCTAAAAACATAAAAAGACTAAAAGCTTCTATTGATGATAGTTATCGTGAGAAAATATTAAATCTTTAAATGCGAATTCCCTGTTTTATTAGACCGATTATTCATTAATTGAAGCAATTTTATATCCTTAATAAATAAATGCTAATGATTCAAAAATGTTTTGGTTTTTTGTGGTATTTTTGAACTGTTATCATCAAACCCTAATAAAAGCTACAAATTTATGAGCAATTCCCTTTTCCGTAAAAAAGATATTGGTCAAGCAGTAAAAGAAGCCGAAAATAGAGATTCTACCCATTCACTTGCACGCGTTCTAGGTGTTCGCGATTTAACCTTACTGGGAATTGCTGCCATTATTGGTGCGGGAATTTTTAGTACTATTGGTTTGGCTAGTTTTAATGGTGGCCCGGCCGTTTCTCTTTTATTTATTTTTGTAGCGATTGCGTGTGTTTTTACCGCATTAAGTTACGCCCAATTTGCCTCTATGGTGCCAGTAAGTGGAAGTGCCTATACCTATGCTTATGTTTCTTTTGGTGAAATGGCAGCTTGGATTATTGGATGGGCTTTAATATTAGAATATGCAGTATCAAATATGGTTGTTGCTATTTCTTGGTCAAGCTATTTTACTTCTATGCTTGAAGGTTTTGGCTTCCATTTCCCTACTTGGCTTGCAACCGATTATACAACTGCGAAAGAAGCTTATCAAGCAGTTCAAGTTGGTGGCAATGAGATAAATGCAGGAACCGAACGTCTTGCACAAGGTTTTAAAGATGCTCCAAGATTTGGTTTTTTTAAAATCATTTTTAATCTTCCCGCTGGTCTAATTACGGTTTTAATAACTTCGCTCTGTTATATTGGAATAAAAGAATCTCGAAATGCAAGTAATTTTCTAGTAGGACTAAAGCTTCTTGTTATTTTATTGGTAATTGTTGCTGGTGTTTTCTATGTAAAACCCGTAAACTGGACCCCATTTGCTCCAAATGGTGTAGAAGGCGTTTTGAGTGGTGTAGCCGCCGTTTTCTTTGCTTTCATTGGCTTCGATTCTATTTCAACTACTGCCGAGGAAGCCAAAAACCCACAAAGAGATTTACCCAGAGCAATGCTCTTGTGTTTGGTCATTTGCACCGTTTTATATGTACTAATCTCCCTTGTGCTTACAGGAATGGTAAATTATAAAGAATTAAATGTTTCAGATCCATTAGCTTATGTATTTACTAATGTGGGTTTTGATTTTGTGGCAGGAGTTATTTCGGTAAGTGCCGTTATAGCAATTACAAGTGCTTTATTAGCCTATCAAATTGGTCAGCCACGTATATGGATGACCATGAGCAGGGATGGTTTGTTGGGTAAAAGCTTTGGCAAAATACATCCAAAGTTTAAAACCCCTAGCTTTGCAACTATTATTACAGGTATTTTAGTTGCTGTTCCGTCTTTGTTTTTCAAAATGAGCTTCTTTGTTGATTTAACTAGTGTAGGCACATTTTTTGCTTTTATTTTAGTGTGTGCTGGAGTGCTATATTTAGATACAAAAGGTTTGAGTAAGGATGCAAAGTTTAAGATTCCGTATATTAATGCAAAATACCTTTGTGGGCTTTTGATGCTTGTTGCCTTATATTTAACTTATTCTCAAGGCAAAATTATGATGCACCTAGAAGCCAAACCATTACTTTTTGTTTTTTGGATAGTTTTTGGTCTTCTTACTGTTTTAAGTTTCATTCATAATTTTTCCCTATTGCCCGTTTTGGGAATTCTGACGAATTTATATTTAATGACTGAACTCGGCTGGACTAACTGGCGAATGTTTATTTTTTGGATGAGTATTGGCTTAGTTATATATTTTTGCTATGGCTATTGGCATAGCAAATTAGCCAAGAAATAACAATTAACCTTTTTTATAATACCATTATCTTAAACAACATATTAATTGGCAAATTTTAAAAAAGAAATCCGTTTATACGATGCTGTTATGCTCGTGTCTGGATCAATGATTGGTTCTGGAATTTTTATAGTAAGTGCCGATGTGGCTAGGCAGGTTGGTTCCACTGGTTGGTTATTGGCTTCTTGGCTTTTGGCTGGCCTACTTACTATGGTAGGGGCTTTGTGTTATGGCGAACTTACTGCCATGTTTCCACAAGCAGGGGGACAATATGTCTTTCTTCAAAAAGCCTATGGCAAACTAACGGGTTTTCTATATGGATGGTCATTCTTTGCTGTTATTCAAACTGGCACCATTGCGGCCGTAGCAGTTGCTTTTGCTAAATATACTGGTGTGCTTTTCCCAGAAATTATCAGTGACAAAATCGCGTTTTTTACCCTTGGAGACACAAGTTTTAAACTTACTTCACAGCGATTGTTGGCGATGACAAGCATTGCGTTACTGACATTTGCTAATACTAGAGGCGTGAAAGAGGGTAAAATTATTCAAAACATTTTCAGCACTACCAAGCTGGGGGCAATAGCAATGCTTATAATATTGGGATTTCTTTTGGGTGCAAATGCCGATATTGTTTCTCAAAACTTTACTCATCTTTTTGATGCTTCTACAACCTCCAAAGTCGACGAAGAATGGGTTATTACCGGCATTGGGGCTTTCGGTATTGTTTTAGCTTTAGGAGTAACCCAGGTCGGAACTTTGTTTTCGAGTGATGCTTGGAACGGACTCACTTTTGCTGGAGATGAGGTTGTAAATGCACAAAAAACGATTCCTAGAGGAATGATAATTGGAACCTTTTTGGTAACCGCTCTTTATATTTTGTTGAATATTGTATATCTATGTATTTTACCATTAAAGGGAGATCCAAACGGTGTAGATGCTCTTAGCAGGGGTATTCAGTTCGCTTCTGAGGATCGTGTGGCTGCTGCTGCTGCACAAGTAATTGGTGGACAAGGGTTTTCTATAATTGTTGCTGTTTTAATAATGATTTCAACCTTTGGTTGTAATAACGGTCTTATCTTGTCTGGTGCTAGAGTATATTATACCATGGCTAAGGATGGTTTGTTCTTTAAAAACTTTGGGAGTCTAAATGATGCGGGTGTGCCACAAAACGCCCTGTGGTGGCAATGCCTTTGGGCGTGTTTATTGTGTTTAACCGGCAAATATGGTGATTTGCTAGACTATCTCATGGGTGTGGTTATTTTATTTTATGCCTTTACTATTTATGGAATATTCATTTTACGTAAAAAAATGCCAAACGCCGAACGCCCAATTAAAGCCCCCGGCTATCCAATTATTCCGATGGTTTATGTTATTGTGGCTTCAATCATAGTTTTAATTTTAGTAAAAGAAAAACCTCAATTTACTTACCCTGGCTTGGGTATAGTTGCTCTTGGAATACCCGTTTATTATTGGTTTAAGAGATCTAATTAGGCTTGACTTGCTTAATCAATTTATGAATATTTGGCGTATTGCTTTTGATGAGTGTTATTTTTAAGCCCTGTAAAATAAGATTTATTTGACCTGGAAAAAATCGCCCTGGTATTTTTTGGAGGAAGACCCCTCTTTTTTGATCTTAAATTTGATTGAATAATTAAGTAATTGGGCTTAAAAACAGCTATTAATTCCGTGTCCGACATAATAAAAGCCATAAATTGGAGTACCTGTTTTTTCGGCTTGGAGCCTTGTTTTGATTTGCCCTTTTATTGTTATTTAGCCTACCAAAAATAAAGAGCAAATTAAAAAAGCCATAAAAAATATTTTTTATGGCTTTTGTCAGTTCTTATCAATTAATCAAAGCTCGTCTTAATATAAATACTTCAAAAATGGCCACGATTAAATTGCATCAATGGAAATTTTGTTTTTATAATTCCAAAAGGCGGAAACATTCACGATCTTCCAATTATTATCAATTTTTTCCATTAGCCTTACCTCTTTTGAATGAAGATAATACTTTTGGGTTCTATCACTATTATATTGATCCCAAGTCAAATGAGCAGCATAATTCCCATAAAACTTCACTTTTATGTTTTTTCTGACTATTTTGGGATGGCTTGATCCAACTGCCTCTGCTTCATTAGGATTCTCTTTAATAAATTTGCCCAAATTTCTTTCTATGCTTTCCCAACCTACGCTTGCATCAAAGGTGCCATCTGCATTACTCCATGCTTGATAGGAATAATCACTGTGCGTAAACTGCTCTTGCCAACAATTATAATCCCTTTTAAAAAAACACTCTGTTTCGGCTTGAATAACTTTCATTATAGCCGCTTTTTCTTTTTCTTCATCTATTTTACTAGATGAAAGATTTGAACAAGAGCTAGAAATAATTAAACCAAAAAGAAAAACGATTAATTTTTTTTGATGTGACTTCATAAGAGTTTTGTTTAATAATTAAATAATCAAAATACTTGAAAATTGAAAAGAAAAAATAACAAAATGAAAACCGTTCATAATGTAAGAATAAGTTTTCAGAAATAAAAGTATTTTGGTGGATTTTTTTCTCAAAATATTAAATTTAATTACTAAAATTTCGGGGTAAATTATACCACATTTTTGGTAGGGCATTTTAAAAAGGCAAATTGAATTTGTGCCTTTTTTTCAATACTATTTTCATTTTCTGTTAGTTTGTCTAGGAACACTTCCTAGTCAACACCAAATTCGGCAAATATTTCTTGATAAAGCTCTACTATTATTTGCCTTAGCTTTTCTACTAATGTAATTTCGAGCAATTCATTTTTTAAATCCCTAAAAACCTTCCCCATCGTTTCGTAATCATCGAATCTTTTGCGAAGTGAAAGTATTCAATTTTATACATTCTTAGGCAACCACGCACAATAAAATTGAACTGATTGCAAACATCACCTTCCTGCAATACATACTGTTTTTTTCTGTACAGCCGTGGTTTGAAAAATTCAGTTACCAAATGTTTTTCTTCGTTATTTATGGGAATTACTTTTTGAAAGTAGTCCAGCAATGGTTCAATTTGTGACTGTATAATGTCGTCTTTATTCATCTTTTACATTCTGTCAGTTTAGGGTTGGTGGTCGCTGCATTGCCCATAACGAAAAAGTCTTGTGGCAGGTGGGGGCTTCAATGCTCGTCTCCCCAAATGTCTTCCGATATAAATTACTGATTTTCAATTATTTACAAATGTTTGGCAGTTTTCGTCCGCCGAAGCAAAAGTACAAAAAAGTTCCTAATGTTCAATAACTTCCGTCCACCCCCACTTGCCACAATACTATGTTGGGTGCTGTTTCTATTTCCAGTTGTCAGGCAAAAGCAAAATAAAGTAAAACGAAATTGAAAACATATGATTTTTATAGAAATTAGATTTTGCTATCATTCTTTAAAATTGACAGTCAGATTATAATTTATTTCCAAGTCATTTCTAAAAAATCAAGTTCTTTTTTGAATGCTGCTTCTTTCAAAATCACTTTATCGCCCAATTCCATGATATTGCCTGTGGTTTTGTCATAAACTTTCCATTCTGGTAAATCTTTTCCATTTGGATTGCCTGTTTTTGCAAAATTTACCCAGTATGAAGACATTTTATTTTCTAAATCCCAGTCGGTTGGTTGCCAAGAGCGATTCCATTTTTTTAAAGTATGCAAAGCATAAGGCACTTCGGAAGTATGAAATGCTCCATAATTCAAAAAATCGGGTTTATCAGGTGGCACATGACTAAAGTGATACAAATATGATTTGCTTTTTTTGTTGAAACCCGCCCACAAATGCGAAGGCATTGCCGCAAACTGAAACAAACCGAGTTTTGTTTTGGAAGCCTTTGCTTCTTCATCCGTTTTTGCTGAAAAAATATTTAAAAAAATTTCTGATTTATCACCATAATTGGTTTTTGCTTCATTTTGATACTTTTCGAGAGTGATTGGTGAATTTTCCCTCAAAGCACCATCGCCTGTTACCCAACCTGTGAGCAAAGGCACATCATTATGCAAGCCTTTTTCAAAATGCTGACGCAAATTGGTCGGTAAAAAATAACCATCTAATGTAGTGCCAAATCTGAAAGCGTTTCCCACCAAATTTTGTATTTCTGTTGCAGTTTTATTGCGTAAGTCAGTTATAGATTTTTCACCAGCATTTTGCATAAATTTTACCCCTTGCTGCTCGGATTCTGCCAAATTATTGATCAAACGATTTGATAACAAACCGCCACTTTGTGCGATTGCTTTATGAAACAAGCCTTTTGCCAAAGGTGATGCCACCAAAGCATTGACACTAAATGAACCTGCCGATTGCCCTGCAATGGTTACGTTTTTTGGGTCACCACCAAAGGCTGAAATATTTTTCTGAATCCATTTTAAGGCTTCTACTTGGTCTAAAAAACCATAATTTCCAGAAGAATTATAGCCAGATTCTTTTGTCAATTCGGGGTGAGCCATAAAACCAAAAACACCCACTCGATAATTGATACTTACAAAAACGACTCCTTTTTTTGAAATTTCTTCACCATCATAAATCGCACAATTTGTTGACCCACTCGATAAACCGCCACCATAAATCCACACAAAAACGGGTTGTTTTTTATTTTTTGCCGTTGTCCAGATGTTTAGATACAAGCAATCTTCGCTAAGTGGTTCAGGTTGGGCAATGAATTCTTCTGTCCAACACATAAATGGAACAGGTTTGTTTTGAATCGGACTTGCTGAGAATTCGGTGCATTTTAAAACTCCCGACCAATTTTTAGGCGGTTGTGGTGCTTTCCAACGTAAATCGCCAATTGGAGGTGTGGCAAAAGGAATGCCTTTGAAAATTCGTAGACCATGATTTTCATAGCCTTCGACTTTTCCGTTTGTTGTTTTTACCGTTCTTTGAGCAAATGCCGAAAAGGTAATTAGGGTTAAAAAAAAGAGTAATTTTTTCATAAATATTAAGTGAATAATTGTTTTGGACATAAAAATTAAAATTTCTTAAATATTGGAGGTATGGACTTCGAGTTGTTATTTGATTTTTCGCTCTCAATGTTTATTGCCAGCTGTACTGAAATAGCACCCAACATTTGTATACCCACTACTTTTTACGCTATTGCGGATATATCGCATTAGTCCGAGTTCAAGTATTTTTCAAAACTTTAGAATTATTATCAAAAATATTAAAATTTTGCAGAAAATCCAAAGGACTTTTTACAGTTTTATTATTTATGGCCAACACATGTGTATAAATTTCAGTGGTTTTTACACTGCTGTGTCCAAGTAATACTTGAATGTATCTCAGATCTGTTCCATTCTCCAGAAGGTGGGTCCCAAAACTATGCCTAAATGTATAAACTGTCACTTTCTTTTGAATTTTTGCAGCCTCACTGGCTTTATGGAAAACCAGTTAAAACAAGTATTAATTTGACCTACTTAA
This sequence comes from Cytophagaceae bacterium, assembly GCA_031420365.1. GTDB lineage: Bacteria > Bacteroidota > Bacteroidia > Cytophagales > Spirosomataceae > Leadbetterella. The sequence goes on along the minus strand of JANOMP010000390.1, from coordinate 7,603 downwards.
CCTATATTCTGTTTTGATATTATTGGAAAATATTACCCCTTAAATACCCTAAAAAATTTGCATTATAAAAACAAACAGTTTTTTGCTTTTTTTTTGCCTAAATTTCCTGTAGTTACAGTATAAAAATCAAACTACTTTTTAACAATATTTACCTTCACTAAACGACATTGACTTATAATATGATATGGCTGGACCTGTTAATTATTGGGCTCCCCTTACCCAAATTACTATGAGTAATACGTTCGGGTTTAGATAATTGTAATTTTTCGTAGATGTAAGCATTTTGACTATTTATCAAACCCTTAGCAAATCTTCATTATTTAAAATATCTCTTCCATTTAGTTTTAAAAACAACTGGGCAAGCACTATTACATCTTCACGACAATATTCGGTTATTTTTTGCAGGTTGTCTTGGTTGTAGAAATTGGTATTTACTTCTGAGCCGTCCATGAGGCTTTTAGAGCCTGGAATGTCGAAAACCGAAGCCAGCAAATCTAGTGAGGTGTAGTTTTTATAGTCGCCAAATTTCCAGAATTCTAGCGTATCAATGTGTAATACTTCCCAAGGTTTTTTGCCAGTAATATCTAATACTGCGGGTAATTTTATCCCGTTAATTAGCATACGTCGGCATAAGTATGGGAAATCAAATTCGCGCCCATTGTGTGCACAAAGTATGAGATTTCCTTTAGCAGAGTGTTCTTCTACTAGTTTTTTAAAATTTAATAGCAACTCTTTTTCATCGCCGCTTACCAAGGTTTTGGCTTTAAACTTAGTGTCTTGCTCGTAAAACCCCCCAACACCAATACATATTACTTTTCCAAATTCAGCATAAATAGCGGCACGATCAAAATATAATTTTTCAACTGGTTGATCTTCTTCATTTTTTAAACGACTTGCTTTCTTTTTCCAATGTTCTTGAAGTCTTTGTGGCAGTTCATCAAATTCCTTTGTAATCGACACCGTCTCGATGTCAATAAAAAGTATGTTTTTAAGTTGTAATTTTTCGTCTGCCATTTTTTTTGTGTTTTTAAAGCCCAAATCTAGCCGAAATATCTAACATTCGGTCTATCGCCTTTCTGGCATCATTAATTATTCGAACTGGAAGTACTATTTCTGGGGATTCATTTTTTAAGCAATTATATAATTTTTCGAGCGTATTGAGTTTCATGTGTGGGCAGTCGGAACACGCATGACACGCCCGGCCGTTTTTAGAAGTTGGTGCCACGTGAAACACTTTGTCGGGCGAAGCCTTTCGCATTTGGTGTAATATTCCAGATTCTGTGGCCACAATAAACTCTGTTTCAGGATTGTTAATGGTATATTTCAACAATCCTGTGGTAGAACCTATATATTGAGCATGTTTTAAAACTGATTGTTCTGATTCAGGATGTGCAATAACTGTTGCGTTGGGGTACTTTGTCTTCATGTCTTTTAGCATCCGAGCAGAAAACGCTTCGTGAACCATGCATGCTCCGTCCCAAAGTATCATATTACGACCCGTTACTCTATTTATATATCCACCTAGGTTTTTGTCAGGCGCAAAAATGATTTGCTTATCTAAGGGAATGCTCTCAACAATCTTAATTGCATTGGTGCTTGTGCATACTATGTCGGTTAGTGTTTTAAGCTCTGCAGAACAGTTTACATACGATATTACAATGGCACTTGGGTGTTTGGCCTTAAAGGCTAAAAATTTGTCCGCTGGGGCCGATTCTTCCAGAGAACATCCTGCAGCAAGATCTGGCAAAACCACTTTCTTATTCGGTGAAAGAATCTTTGCAGTTTCGGCCATAAATTTTACCCCCGCAAACACTATAAGATCGGCCTCTGTTTTTGCTGCTTCTTGAGAAAGCCCTAAACTATCGCCAATATAATCTGCTACATCTTGTATTTCTGCCGCTTGGTAGTAATGTGCTAAAACAATAGCGTTCTTTTCTTTTTTTAATTTTTCAATTTCACTAACGTAATCTAAATTGTTCATTGTGACTAATTGCACTTTTTATATTCAAAAATAATTTCTTTTGTTATCTTGTTTTCTTTATTGCTATGTGTTTCTCTGATTATCTTGTTTTGGGCATCAAACGAATATTTCTTGGTGGAAATTAATTCACTTTTATAAAAATAACTCTCTTCGATTAGTTTTCCTTCTTCATCATATTTATATTCAAGTTGATATTCTATTTGTGCGTGTTTATTGTATTTTACTTTTTTTGATATACGTTTTGCTTGATATTGATTTAATGTGAAATAATTCAATTCGTCATTAAGAAGCTCAATCTCTTTTAAGGCATTTCCGTCTGAATTGTACTCGAATTGTGTTTTAATTTTTATTTTAGCGGCAATATCATCGTTAACCGATTCTATTAATTTCTCTTCAAAATCAAATAGTTTGCTTATCTCTGAAATTGCTTTGTTTTTATCATCGAAAACCGTCTTTTTTATTACATTTCCAGCAAGATTCGTTTGGGTGGTTTCTTTTGCCGATTGATTTCCTTTTTCATCCAAATATGTTTTTTCAAATATATTATTTATCTTTTTAATTATTATTTGAGTGTTTTGATTTGCTGATTCTTTGATCAAAAAACCGGAAGAGTCATATTGTTTCTTGTTTTGGTTAATTTCTTTATCGTTAATGTAAAAAATGGTCTTAATTAATCGGTCTTTGAAATCATACTCATTTTCGTTTTTTTTTGAATATGACTTTATGTTGTTTGAAAAGGTGGTTTCCGAATATACTAATAAATTACCCTTTTTATCGTATTTTTTTTCCAATTCAAGCTCTTTTATATTGTTGATAAAAGAAGTGGCTTTGGTTTCAAGACATACTGTTTTTTGTCCCGAAGTGTTTAAACCAACCAGAATAAATAAAATACAAATGATTTGTTTTCTAATAAAAGGCACCGCTTAAAAGGTATTTTATTTCAAAGATAATAAAGTATCTTTAAATGTATCGTTTTTTGCTTTTGTTGGTAGCAACAAACAAGGCTATATTTAATTACGTCGATGTTTTTTTTGTGTATTTGGATATGGACTTGTTAGAAAACATTATTCGGATATTTTGATTGAAAGTATTAAATACTGTCAAAAAGAAAAAGGATTGAAAATATAGGCTTGGGTCATAATGAGTAATCATATGATAATTCAAAGCGACAAAACAGCTTTGAGTTGATATTATTAGAGATTTTAAAACCGGGCTGGCGAACCAGTTTACAGCTGCTAAAATTATTCGTGCAATTGAAAATAATCCTAAGGAATTAGGAAAAAGTGGCTAATTGGGTTACTGAAAAAAGAAGGAATCGGACTGGTAACCCAGATTAGGTTTTGGAAAGAAGGATATCATGGAGAAGAAATTTATTCTGTGGGATTTTTTATGACTAAACTACGCTATATACACATGAATCCAGTGCGATCAGAAATTGTTAAGAAACAAGAAAACTATTTAAATAGTTTTGCGGTGATTATTATGGAACCACAAAAGGGGAGATTGAATTGTCTAAAGTATAATTTCGGATTGGAAATCCTCCCTATCTAGCTTCTACATCGGGAAAATGTCGAAGAGCAGTGCTTATTAAAACTAAAATGTTTTAGTTTTGAAAAATTATTTTACTTTTATACTTACATAATTTAAAAGAGCTGAATTACTAGAGGGACAATAATTATTGCTGAGAATAACCTAAAGGAGTTTTTAAACCATAAATATTTAAATATAAAAAAGATACTATTTTTTTTAATACTTTTATTTTTGTTTAATGAACTGTACTCTCAGACAGCAAAAGAATACTTTGATAAAGGCGAAGCTAAATTTAAACAAAATGACTACAAAGGAGCGATAACTGATTATACTAAGGTAATAGAGCTTGAACCTAATAATCCAGTGGTGTATAATAAAGGAGTTGCAAAAAGTATTTTAGAAAACTACAGAGGAGCAATAGATGACTACACAAAAGCAATAGAGTTTAACCCTAAAGACGAAAATGCCTACTATAGCAGAAGAGGAAATGCTAAAATTAATTTAGAAGACTACAGAGGAGCAATAGATGACTACACAAAAGCAATAGAGTTAACCCTAAAGACGAAATGGCCTACAATAACAGAGGAATTGCTAAAAGTGATTTAAAAGAATACAGAGGAGCAAATATTTTTTGAGCAAGAACTAAAAAAAACGCCCAATAATAAAATAAAAGCTAATGATAGGTTTTATTTCATAAAATAATTGTTTATATATAGTTAAAATTTACAATTCAAATGTGATACCAACTGAAGATAAGGGATATCCGCCTTCTAGATAAACACCTAGTTTTTCTTTAAGCTGATATCTTAAGCCGCCATGCCCACCAATATAGATACCTGTATCTGGTCCACTATATCTAGAATAAGAGGAATTGTGCCTTACAGACCTAAAACCTCCTGTTAAGCCCAAATATAAATCAAGTTTATCCATATTCACATCTGCATTTTCAAGTATCTTTCCTAAATGATAAGAACCTCTTGCACCCAATACTAAATAAGAATTCCTTGACTTAGAATAATTTCTCTCTGATACAGAGGCTATAAAGCCAGCACTTATATCACTAGTAACACCCGCCTCGACAGAACCAACAAGACCAATGCCGTATCCAGTATTTATTCCAAGGTTTATAGTTTTTGTTCCTTTCATAAATGCTTGCCCAAAGCTTGAAAAAAAACTAAATAAAAACAACGATAAAATTAAAAAATTTCTTTTCATGATAAATAAACTTTAAATTATAAGGTTTTAAAAATTGTTAAGTAAATAATTGAAACAAAAAAATGGAATGTTCTTAAAATACTATTCGGAACATAAGCTAATTATTGTCAATTAGTTAACAAAATCACCACGCAATTCTCTGAATTTTATTCTAGCTTGTGCACCATAAATACTTCCTGGATAATCTTTTAATAATCTTCTGTATAAGTTCATAGCTTGGGTTTTATCTTTTAGATTTTCAAAGGTTATTTTTGCTAACAAAAACAAAGCATCATCGGCTAAAATATCATATTTATAGTTTTCTAAAATACTTTCCAAATCTTTTGTTGCTTCACTTATCCTGTTTATTTTTAACAACGTATTTGATTTAAGCCAAAGTATTTCATCCGCCAAACTGTGCGTTTTATATTTAACAAACAATTCACTTAGTGCAGAGATGCTTTCTTCAAATCTGTTTTGAAAAATTAATAAATCAACTTTGGAAAACTCCGCCATAGCTACTTCTGAAGTATCTAGTCCCGTATTGTCTTGAATAAGCAGGCTTAACTGCATAGCATCATTAGCGATTTCACGAGTCGTTGCCTTTTTTAAAATATCCAAAATATCTTTAGAAAGTGCAAATTGCCCTGTATAATATTGCAACCGTGCATTTTTTAACTTTGCTATTTCACCCAAGGGTTCCTCTTTTTGTGATTTCTCCACTTGCATATATAATAATGTGGATTCCCATGGTTCATTTTTTAGGATATAAATATCTCCAAGATCTAATTTACATTGGTCTTTAAATCTCAAATTGTTGCCAGATGCAATAATTGCTTTCTCTAAAATTTCTGTTGCTTTTGTTTGATCATTGAGATAAAAGGCATTTAGCAGTGCCATATTTCTTAGTGCATCAACTGTAGATTGGTTAACTCCTATCTCGGCTATCATTAAGCTATATTGACCTATCAAGGATCTTATTTGCTCCATATCGATAGGAAATGTAGTTTTCACTATCTCCTCTTTGCTTTGAATAAGCCATCTTCTTGCAAATGGATAAAAATCTCCTTTTGGGTATTCATCCATTATATACTGATACATCTTCACCGCATTTTTGTAATCTTTCGCTTCAAAAGCCAATCCTGCTATCTCAAATACTTTAAAGCCTCCTAGTTTTTGCCTCTTATCTAAAGCCCTTGTTTGAATAAATGCACGAGCATAGTCAGATTTTTGAATTAAATGCCAAATTAAAATTTCTGTATAAAAATTTTCATTTGGATTTTGTTGAATTAAGTCATACAACATTTTTTCTACCATTTCTATTTCATCCTCGTCCTTAATGTTGTCTTGAATAGTGGCTTGAACGTAATTTAAATTTCTACTTCTTTGTCCATATCCAAGGACCTCTTCTAACATTTTGTTTTTTTTATCTAAGTATAAATATACTCTGGCAAGCTGTGTGTCGTGTTTTGTTGGATCTTTACTTTTTATTCTTGATTCTAAAAGTAGTTTGACTGCCATATCCAATTTATTGTTTTTAAAAAAATAATTTAGCATCTCATATACATATGCATCAATTTTTGAGGCGTAATCAATTATATTATCAAACTCTTTAGTCGACAATTCTGTATTCCCAGAGAATTCTAACATTTGAGCATAATCAGCTTTATAAACAATTACATTTTCATTGTTTTTAATTTGATTCTTTATAAATTTTTCAGCTGTGTAAAAATCTTTTAATTTATATAAAGTATTAAGGTAATTAACATAAATCTGTTTTGCTATCTCTTTATTGGTACCCAATTTCTTATATAATTCAGCTGCTTTGTCAAATTCTCCTTGTTTGTAATACGCATTGGCCAAATCTAAGTCTTGTGAAAAGACATAAATAGAACTCAGAATTAAAATGATTGTAATTAATATTTGCCTTTTCATAAATAAAATAAATAAGAATTATATATAATTATTTTGTTATCTTTTTATATGTGTGTTGTTATGTTGATACTTTTTAGTTTACGTTTTTGCTGTTTATTACTTTTTGTTGACTGTTGAAAAGTTTACGTGTTATTAACATCTATATATTTAGTTTACAGTTTGTTATATATTAGTGTTGATAAGATTTGTTTTTAGTAATTTTCCAATGCTGTATATTTTTGTTTGTTTGTTATATGTTAATAAGAGGTATTTAAATATCACTTATCCTCATATCTTTATTTAAGTTTAATGTTTATGTTTATAACTCTTTTTTTTTGTTCATTTAATTTAAGAGTTGTACACCGATTTTGTGACTTATAAACGTACTTATCAACATTTAATTTAATTCAATATCTTTTATTTCGAAATTAGCTCTAACTCTTATCAGTTCTTTTTTTAAACTAATGTTTTCTGGTTGTTTTCCTGTTGCAAAATTACCAGGGTCCCAAATACCATTTTTGTTTTCATCGTAAATGGTTTTTATTAAGTATAAACCAGGAATTAAATCTTTGAATTCAAATTTATCATTCGTTGCTTGTTCATAAATAAGTTCATAGTTTTCAGCATTAAGTAATTGAACAATCTTGTTGCCTTTCTTATTTTTTATATTTCCAGCAATTACGCCAAGGTTTTCTTTTAATAATATAGTGTTTTTTATATAAAACATTGTGTTAGTGTCTCCCTTATAATTTTTTATCGTATTTGAGGGGAAAAATAATTCTATTTGTTTTTTAGCTTTTGTGTTAATAAGTATATTGAGATTAGTACTATTTTTAAATTTAAATAGTGGCTTTTCTGTTTGCAATGTATCTGTTTTAAATACTATTTTTGAAGTGTCAAACTCTGTTATTGGGTATTCAAATTTTATATCATAAAGTATTTTCGAATTTAGATTTTCTCCATTTTTAATATTAGATATAATAG
>JANOMP010000389.1:0-1825 GCA_031420365.1 Cytophagaceae bacterium | reverse complement strand
ACAACAAAAATCTCAAAAAAATATAAACTTACCCCAAATCAAAGAAAAAAGCCAGCAAAAAAATTATATACAATTGTATATAATGTATATGCGGCTAACTAAAAATAAAAAAGAAGGGGTTTTCTTGCTGACACTAAATAGATAATACAAACAAAATGCCAGTTCTGAAGCGATTGATTTATTATAATTTTAAAAATATATTCGCATGATTTTTAAGCCCTTAACGCTTGCGTTTCGCTCGAACAGCGGGTTTAAGAAATTGGCGGTTCAGTGGTTAAATGAAGTTTTGTGCTTCGTATCAAGTTCGGTGGTGGCAGACAGTTTAGTGCTTCGAAATCGCCAACTTCTTAAACCCGCAAAACGTAGTAGCAATCGCAGAAATTTACCACGTGGACTTTGGTTTAGCGAGGAACAAAAAACAATAAACAAATAATACCGTTTAATAAATTTTTGAAAAATAATTTTTTACTTCAACAAATAATCAACAAACTTTGTATTATAATTTTTATAATCCCAAAAATTATAACTCTTCAATACTGCTCAAATTTAGGCTATTTTTAGCAAACCGCTCATTTCAAAAGGGGAGATATTATCCTCCAATTCTTTAATGTATTTTTTAAATTTCTAACATGAAATATTAGTTGAACAATTATTTTAACATAATTATGAAAAAAACATCCATAGTTTTATCAATTTCATTCATTATTGGCTCTATTTCATGTAAGCCCGCTATTGTAAATAATGAGGTTTCTTTTCGTTTTGATGAACTCTGTATTACAGATAAAAATAAATATGAAACGCCTATTAAACTTGAAGATTTAATCAATGTTGAAGGTTTATTTTTTGAGAAAAAAGGTATTCCCAATTCAATATTTTATATTAAAGCAAACAACAACTTATATTCTTCTTGTAAACTTTCAAACGAATTTAAAAAAGAGGGGTTAAAAATTGTATTCTCAGGCACATCATATAGATTATCATTTATCTGTAAATCTGGGGAGGCTTGTCCCTCATTCGAGGCTATTCCATTAATTATTTCACATATAAACACAAAATAACAATGAAAACAACTACGCTGATTATCATTTTATCATCATTTGCATTATTTGCTTCCGCTCAAAACAACAAAATTATTAAAGGCAAAGTCGCTAATTTGGAATCGAAAGAAAAGGAAAAATTAGATAAAATTTTTAGCAAATATGTCGCTGTCAATGTTGACGATTCCCCCTTAGATGAAATACACAAATTTAAAAACAAAGAGGTTAGTTTTAGTATTCCCAACGTTGATTTACCTATAAAATCACTTACATTTATTAATTCTGAAATTATCAAAGATAAAGTAATTCCAAAAAATTTCAATGCAAAAATTTCATTATTAAAAGCTATAAATTTACCCGAAGGTGATGTATTTGCACTTTCAATAATTGACAAGTCAATAAGCGGTGTTTATTATCCCAAAAGTGGAGAAGAATGGATATTTGCCCCTATTCACCATATTTTAGGAAAAGATTTTTTATCAAGCAATACGGTAGTTTTCTATAAGAAAAGTTACTTTAAAGATAAATCTAAGCAAAGCTGTGCGACTTCAAGTGCATTAAAACAACTACGAAGTGCGAATGTCATGTCTAATTCAAATAACTATTGTCGAAAACTCTATGTAGCTATTGAGGGGGATGAAGAATGGTTTAACTTTCATGGATTTTTTGGTGGGTATGGTGCTATGTTTGGCATAATGAATAATGTTAGCAATATTTACTCCTCTCAACTAAACAGGGAATTCGCATTTAAAGATTTAATATTTTCTCACGATAACTATCATCAATAG
>JANOMP010000388.1:0-3032 GCA_031420365.1 Cytophagaceae bacterium | reverse complement strand
ACAACAAAAATCTCAAAAAAATATAAACTTACCCCAAATCAAAGAAAAAAGCCAGCAAAAAAATTATATACAATTGTATATAATGTATATGCGGCTAACTAAAAATAAAAAAGAAGGGGTTTTCTTGCTGACACTAAATAGTAGAAAATAGAAAAATCGAATATTCATGTTATTTTGTAGAGCTTATCTAAATATCACTTGTACATCAATATCAATGCCATGGTATTTATGGAGGTAATCAGTTGTTTTAAGCTTACTGGCTGGATTTGCTATCCTACTCAATACCAAAAATCGGAACAAATCGTCACTTATTTTATTGAAGCCAATCTCGTTAAAAAGTTTTCCCAACAGCAATTCTATACCAATATTTGTCAAAGAATCAATTCCATCTAAAACAGCAAGGGTTTGACTTCGGTAATCATTGAAATCGAATTCTTGTGCACCAGAATGAAGCCTCAATTTTTAATAAGGCAACCTTATCAAAATCAGAAGAACAACCCAAAGTTTGTAACAAATGATACTTCCCAGTCCGCTTTTCGATGACTTGGACGCTTATTTTGCCACTTTTATTACGTTTTTCCCTAACAAACATCCCCAAAATTAATACTTTTGGACACCTGGGACGCCCAAATATAGAAAAATATTTTGTATTAATCTATAAAATAGGTAGTTATAAATTTATTGAAAAAAACCGACGAAAACAGGAAATATTATAAAACAAATCAAGACAGTTTATTTGTTATTTTAACCTATATTTGGTATTAAATTTCTAAACATATTCAATATGAAAAAAATAACTATTATCTTAACTTTATGGCTAATCTGCTCATTTACAGCATTTTCACAGCTTTCCAAAGTTTATGAAAACCTTACATTACCAAGCAAAATACTCAATATGGATCGGAAGTATGCCATTTATTTGCCAGCAAACTACGAAACCTCACAACGCAGCTACCCAGTATTATATTTGTTACACGGTGCTGGCGACGACCAAACTGGCTGGGTGCAATTTGGCGAAGTGCAACGTATTACCGATAAGGCTGTTTCGGATGGCATTTCTACCGAAATGATAATTGTAATGCCTGATGCCGACACAGGAACACGTGGCTATTTCAACAGCGTAAGGGGAAACTGGAATTACGAAGACTTTTTCTTCAAAGAATTTATGCCCTACATTGAAAAAACCTACAGAATTAAAGCTAAAAAACAATTTAGAGCAGTGGCTGGTCTATCAATGGGTGGCGGAGGCACATTTATGTACGCATTGCACCATCCCGAATTGTTTTCATCGGCATGCCCACTGAGTGCTTCGGTGGGTCCAGTAGATATAAAAGATGCTGAAACTCGCTTAAAAAGAACACTTCCGGATGCAACAGAAGCCGAAGTGAAGAAAATGTACGAAACCCAAAACGCATTAATTTTGGTAAATAACATGCCCGATGCCGACAAAAAAGCCGTAAAATGGTACATTGATTGTGGCGATGATGATAATCTATTTGAAATGAACTCGCTTATGCATATTGCCATGCGTAAAAAAGAAATCCCCCATGAGTTTAGAATCAGAAACGGTGGCCATACTTGGAGTTATTGGCGGTCAGCATTGCCAACCGTATTAGGCTTTGTATCAGACACTTTTCATCAAAATTGACCTTCTCTAATACACGTAGCGACATATTACAGACTACCTAAATGTAAAAAAATAAAGGCTAATGTTTATTCATTGGCCTTATTTTTTATAAATAGAATTGATAAAATGTTTTTGTCAATTGTGTAAAAATGTAGGTGATTCGGTTGAGAAAATAATCCACCTATTCTATAAAAGGATAGAAAATACAGCCTGTTTTTGTACTTTAGCGATATATATAGTTCTAATCTAATCATGTTATGTTCAAAAAATTTACCAAAACAGGCCCTTTCAATTGCTTTAGGCGTTTTGTTTTTGAGTTTGTTTATTGTGGCTACAGAAAACAATTCAATATTTTTAATTAAAAACGCTCAAATATCATTATCCGATAGTTTACCCAAGATAAAACTACCCTAAGGCGCAAACCCTGAAAGTGTGGAGTGGAAAGGCATTGATTTGGAGCCAAAACAACCAGTTCAGCTGCTTTCTGTGGCATTACAGAAGTGGCGGAACGCCGCCTGGAATGATTGTGATGCGAGAAAAACTAAAAAACAAGGCCTCGCTGGCCGAGTTTTAATCCTGAAAGATTTCGGGACTCACACAGCTTGAAAATTAGAAAAGTATGAAAAAAGGATAAGTCTCCAAGGAATTGGGGTAAGGAGTTTATTAACCTTTATTGAAAAAGAACACAGCTTTAGATCCGAAAACTAAAAAAAAATACCACACAATGGCCTACTTATACACCTACAGAAAACGCCACTGAAATCTACTGAGTGGTTACTTTGCGGACTTTGATGCCGCAACCGTTTCGCCGAACACGACTGGGCGGCGATCCGCTAGCAAAAAGCTGAAATGTAATCCCGGGGCGGTGCGTCGTACGCAAAAAATGAAGGGGAACGCCCAGTTACCCCGCGGCAGGCGACTCAGGGTATGTTAGGGTGTCTTTTTAAGAATCTGAATAAATGTGCCTCAGAAGTGTTTTTATGCAGTATTTTTGGGCGAATTAAATTTTAGTCGGATGCCAGTAATTAAAAAATATAAAAAATAGTCAAGAACCTCGAAAAAAGGTGTGAAAACAAATTTAGGAGCTAAAACAAATTTTACGAAAAACCCATAGAAGAAAAAAGATGGAGAAAAACTACCGAAAGTTCAGTTCAACATCGGTTTCATCGCTTGGCCGTGTGTGACTTGAAAGATAATCAGTCCGATTGTCAATGCTTTAAAACAGATGAGAGTAGGTCTCTCAGTGACGATTTTCAGGAATAGCTGCTAAACCACCTTATGCTGCGAGTATCGGAAACGTACTGGTGGTGAGCGATAAGGAAAAACGGGGACGATGATTCCTGTAGGTGCGTGTATGTGAGTTGAACGCAAGTGAACCAATGATGAAGCCTCGTAAGCGCAATAG
>JANOMP010000387.1:0-36034 GCA_031420365.1 Cytophagaceae bacterium | reverse complement strand
TTGACACAAATTTAAACTTTTGTAACCTATTGATTTATAGAATTTTGAGGTGGTGCGGCAGGCCGATGTGAGTTTGCTAAAGGCCGCTGTTTGGCTGTTTTTTTTGGTGGGACGCCACTCCGATTCGTTTTAGACTGGGCCGGCATCCCGGCGGTGCGTCTTACGCAAAAAAGAAGGAGAACGCCCTTTGCCCCGCGGCAGGCGACGCAGAGTATGTTAGGGGGTCTTTTTAAGAATTTGAATAAATGTGCCTCATAAGTACTTTTATGCAGTATTTTTGGACGAATTAAATTTTAGTCGGATGCCAGTAGTAAAAAATCAAAAAATGCAACAAACAAAAGTTTTTGTTCCTGCTGAATATATAGAAAGAGTTTTGGAAATTAGTAAAGGAGTATTTAATGAAAGAGAAGAAATAAGTTTTTTAAAAGACTGCCTTTATTATTTAAAAGAAGGTCAGACTGCAGATGAGGCCATTTCAATGGCCATGGTTGATTATTTAATAGATATGTAATGTACTATTTTTGTCAAAAATAATTTAAAAAAATATTTTAATTGCTATTTTTTGAATTCAAAAAATAGCAACTATTTTTTTTATCAACTTAATAAATTTTTTCTTCTCAAAATAGATTCCAGGAGTTTTTGATCATGCTCCGTATTAAATACTTCATTTTTGAAATGAAGAAACTGACCTCTTCCTATATGTAAAAAGTACCCAGATGCATCTTTTTCCGCAGAAATAATAGATTCCCATTTCACAATGCCTCCTTCTTTCTGATTTATCTTGACCATTATTTGGCGGCTGTCAATTTCATAAGAAAACTTTTCAAACATTTGTTTGTTTTGGTCTAACTGTGTAGCGGCGTAAAATTGGACATACCAAAATAAAACAAACAATCCGCCTCCTATTATCGCAGTAATTAATATCCACCAGTTTTTATAGTAACCTGAAAAATGAAGAGCTACACCTAAAATAGCTATAGCCAAAGGAATAAATAACCATTTCCAACTAGTTTTCATTTGGTTTGCAAAAGCTTTTTTTATGTATACTTTTTTGTCTAAGGCAAACTTTTTAGTTTTTACAATCATTAACTTTAAAATTTTGAGATGCAAAAGTAACAAAAAAAGGCTCAGATGCTATCTGAACCTTCTTAAAAAAATATTTATAATGAAATTATCCTTTTTTTAATTGAATTGTACTAATTAAGAATTTATCGTTATTGTTTTTTTTAATGAGCATATAAACAAAAAAATCACTGGTTTTACTTTTATAATTTCCTATGCAATATTTAAGTGTTGAGCTACTTTTTCCTTCGTAAACATAACTAAATGATAGCGGAGGATTTTTCTTGAAAAAGGAATTTAATATGCTTTTGGCATTATTTGATGGCAATTTTTGAAATTCAATTTTATCCCCATCAATAATTAATTCAATTTCTTTATTAAAGCAAGTACTAAGTAAATCTGAATTCCCACCTTTAAATGATTGACTTATAGTTTTTGATATTTCATTTATCCCTAAATTATCATTTTCTGTTTTTTTTAAAGTGCTACTTCCCAAAATTAGAATTAGAAAGAAGCAAACAAATTGTTTCATGATGCTTTTGTATTAGTTTTGTTTTATATTTGTTCCACTTAAATGGACAATAATTCAAGTGCAGAAATGATGCCAATCTAAGATTGTTTCGTTTAATTAATAAATTTTAATATGAGTGAATTGTTTAAAATTAGACTTTTAGAAGAAAATAAAACCGACCAAATCATTAAGCGTATTGCATTTCAGATTTTTGAAAATAATTATGAGGAAGAAGAAATTATTTTAGCCGGAGTAAAAGGTCAAGGATTCATTTTTGCTGAAGATTTGGCTAAAAATATAAATGAAATTTCTTCTTTAAATATAATTTTGGCTAAACTTTCTTTTGATAAAGATGCAAAAATTCAACCAGATATTTTAATAGAAAGTAAAGTAAATACCTTTAAGAATAAAGTAGTAATTCTAGTAGATGATGTTTTAAATACTGGAAGAACTTTAGCATATTGTTTCCATCCGTTTTTAAGTATTCCACTTAAAAAGCTGCAAGTTGCAGTTTTGGTTGATAGAAATCATCCTAAATTTCCAATTTTAGCAGATTATGTCGGTTATTCTTTATCCACTACAATATCAGAACATGTAGAGGTAGATTTAACCAATGAAAAAGAAAAGGGAGTATTTTTATATTAATTAAGACCTAGATTTAAAATATTAATATTGAAAAGTTATTCCTTTTTAAATTACCTCATTATATTTACAAAAATTCATAAGCCCACAGTGGATCAAATAATTTCTTTTTTTAATTACATCATGAACTCAAGGGAGATAATCCAAACTGGCGGTTTGTTGGCTATTATCCTAATTGTGTATATTGAGAACGGTCTTTTCTTTGGTTTTTTTCTTCCTGGAGATTATTTGCTATTTCTTTCGGGTGTTTTTTGCTCAACAAAATTGCTTGAAGTAAACATTGTATACCTAATCATGTCAATCTTAGTAGCAGCTGTTTTAGGCTCATATACAGGTTATATATCAGGTAGATTTTTTGGCGATAAAATTGAAAATAGAAAAGACTCCTTATTCTTTAAGCAAAAATATATTTCTAAAACAAGAAGATATTTTGAAAAATATGGATCTAGAACGTTGATTATTGCTAGGTTTTTGCCAATTGTAAGAACTTTTGCACCAATATTGGCTGGCTTAGTAAAAATGAGATTTATACAATTCACCCTTTATAATTTTATAGGAGGAATGGTGTGGGTATTTACTTTAGTAGGAAGCGGTTATTATTTAGGAATCAGATTTCCATGGCTCATTGATTACGTACATTATATTATCTTCTTTTTTTTGGCAATTACCACTTTTACAGTAATAAAAGGGTATTTCAATGCCAAAAGAGAATTAGATCAACCAGAGGAGAATTAGTCTTTCACTTTAAAATCGCCCCTTGAAAAGTACTTTTCTATGAAGCAATACATTAATATAAAAAAGTACCGGCTTCCCATCTCTTTAATTTTCAATTTCGATTCCCCATATTTTCGGTTAGTCCAAGAATTTGGAACAATTTCAAATGTAAACCCTCGGATAATTGCTTTTAATGGCAATTCTATTGTTAAGTTAAAATGAGGAGATAAAATTGGTTGAATTCCTTTGATTACTTCTTTTTTATAAAGTTTAAATGCATTTGTGGTGTCGTTATATTTAATGTTCATCACAAATCGTATAATTCTATTTGCAATCCTATTTATAATTTTTTTGACAATTGGATAGTCAATCACTTTGCCACCTTCGTTCCATCTACTTCCAAAAACGCAATCTACATTTTTGAGTATCATAGTATCATAATATTTGATTAAATCTGAAGGAGAATCTGAAAGATCAGCCATCATTATTGCAACACAGTCCCCTGAGAATCGCTCGAGTCCAAATCTTATTGCATAGCCAAAGCCATTAGGACCAGGATTTGTTACAAATTTCAAAGTCGAATACTTTATTGAAAGTTCTTCAAGTTTATGTGTTGTGTTATCTTTAGAATTGTCATTAACTACCAATATTTCATAGTCAATAGTTGTTTTTGATAATGCCAAAACCAATGTTTCAACAGTTTCTGATATAGATTCTTCTTCATTGTAAGCAGGCATTATAATACTTAACTTCATATTTTAGCTTAATAACTTTTTAACATTATTTTCATTTTCTCGTAACCATAAAAAAACAGCTCTTAAAATTTCCTCGGTTCCAATTTTAGGCTTCCATCCAGAAAGAGTTGTGATTTTGGTATTGTCTGTAATATAAATAGGGATATCTGCCGACCGATTCTCTTTGACTTTTTTTATTTGAATTCTGTTTCCTGTTATCTTCTCACAATGTGAAGTAAGCTCTTTTAATGAAACACTTGTCTCAATGCCACCTCCGACATTAAAAATTACCCCTGAATAGGTTTCAATATTTTGGATTTGCAAAATGACTAAATCAAAAAGGTCATTAATATGTAGAATATCTCGTACTTGTTTTCCCTCTCCTCCAAAGCCAATATAGCTTAAATCATTTTTCCAATAATGTTTAGCAAGCCACAATACAATAACGCCCTGATCAATTTTCCCCATTTGCCAAGGGCCCGTTAGTACGCCACAGCGATTGATAACCGCTTTCAAACCATAAAACTCAACATATTCTTGGATTAATAGCTCAGAGGCAAGTTTACTTGTTCCATAAAAAGAACGAGCTCCATTTAAAGGAAAATCTTCTGAAATTCCTTTGGTAGAAATTCCAGTAAAACTTTGATTTTTCGCAATCAATAATCTAGTTTCTCCTTCTTCGTAATTGATTTTGTTAAGGTTTTTAATTGGGTATACTCTACTTGTGGAAAGAAAAATAAATTTTGCCTTGTTTTTTAATGCAAAATTTAAGCAATTTATTGTTCCTATTAAATTTGAATTTAAAACATAGTCTGGAGTTGAATTAATTCCTGCTAATACAGAAGGTTCTGCAGCGGCCTCTATTAAAGTATCAATTTCACCTATTTCATTAAAATCTTCTTTGTTTCGTATATCTCCATGAATAAATTCAATTTCAAAATCTTTTAAACGACTAATATTTAATTCAGAACCTCGTCTTTTTAGATTATCCATTACCACAATCTGGATATCTGGGAAATTGGTTTTTATTTTAATCGCTAAATTTGATCCAACAAAACCACAACCTCCAGTAATCAAAATTCTACTCTGCATATTTTCCCTAATTATATTATCCTTTCCATTCTTTAAGCTCTACTTTTATCCCATCAAAGCTGGCAAAAGTATCAAATTTTATCCAATCCCCTAAATTTATATAGCGACTATTTCCATTTACTGCCTCATCAAATTTATAATGTCTGTGTCCAAAAACATAGAAATCGAAATGTTCAATTTGTTCTATAAATTTACAATGTTGATACAAAATCTCTTGGTCTAATGATTTAAAAACGTATACATCCTTAATTTTGTCATGTTTAGACCATGATTGTCCAGCCCAAAGGAATCCAATCTTTAAGCCTAAATTTGGGTGCAGAATGCGACCAAATAAAAATCTACATATTTTGTTTTCAAATATTTTTTTTAAAAATTTATACCCATAATCTCCAGGACCCAGTCCGTCTCCATGCCCAACGTAAATTTTTTTGCCGTTAATTATATACTTTTGAGGATTTCTGTAAATATTTGCACCAAATTCTTTTGAAAAGAAGTCACCCAACCACATATCATGATTTCCAGTAAAAATTTCAATTTCAATTCCTAAATCACTTAATTCTGCAATTTTCCCTAGAAAGCGGCTATATCCTTTGGGAATGCTGTGTTTATATTCAAACCAAAAATCAAATAAATCACCAACTAAAAACAATACTTGAGCTTCGCTTTTAATGGAATCTAACCAATCACAAATCTTTTTTTCTCTAATCAAACTTTCAGCATGATTTGGAGCCCCAAGATGAAAATCAGATGCAAAGAATATTTTTTTGTTGAATGATAACGCGATTTCTTTCAAAATTTTTAAAATTTGAATCAAAATTAGTATTGAATTTAATTAAATCATGGATTTGTAGATTTTTTAATCTTTTTTTTTCTTTTACCTATACTTTTTTTTTCAAACATTATTGATTTACGTTATCTTTACACTTTCACTTTTTTAATTATTATTTTATATGCCTACACCAAATAGAGTTTTAATTGCAGAGGATAGCTCAGTTATCCAAAATTTGGTAAAAAAGATTCTAGAATTTCAGAATTTTGAAATTACAGCCGTAAAAAATGGCGAGCAAGTGATTCAATTACTTCAAAAAGAAGATTTTGACATTATTTTGTTAGATATCAATATGCCAATTATGGACGGGATGGAATGTGTAAAGGCTATAAGAGGACTGGATGCTTCTAAATCCAAAATCCCTGTAGTAGCAATTACTGGAAACGCAAGAAACTACACCGAAGAAGAATTTAAAGAAGCTGGTTTTAATGATGTTTTAATGAAGCCTTTAAATTTTGACAAATTGGTGCTCGTTGTCAAACGATTAACTGATCAGTAAATAAAGTTCTACAAATGAAAATCACATTTTTAGGCACTGGAACTTCTTCGGGGGTGCCTGTGCTTACTTGTAAGTGTGACGTTTGCCAATCTCTGGATTTTCGAGACAAAAGACTTCGAGTTTCAGTGCTTATTCAGAATGACGATTTAAATATTGTTATTGATACAGGCCCTGATTTTAGACAACAGGCTCTTTCTTACAATATATCTCATCTAGATGCAGTAATTTTTACACATGAACACAAAGATCATACCGCAGGATTAGATGACATTCGCCCTTTTAATTATTTTTCAGGTCTTAAACACATTCCTATTTATGCTCATTCAAGAGTATTAAATCAGCTTAAACAAGAGTATTATTATGCTTTTCAAGAAAATGTTTACTCTGGCGTTCCGTTAATTACTTGTTGTGAAGTTTCAAATGAGGTATTCTATATAAAAAACTTGAAAATTATACCAATACATGTTTTACATCATAAATTACAAGTTTTTGGATATCGATTTGGTGATTTTACTTATATAACTGATGCTAATTATATTTCTGAAACTGAAATTGAAAAAGTAAGAGGAACTAAAATATTGGTATTAAATGCCCTTCAAAGAACCCCACACATTTCTCATTATAATTTAAATGAAGCAGTAGCTATTGCAGAACAAATAGGTGCAGAGCAAACTTTTTTTACTCATATTAGTCATAAATTAGGTCTTCATAGAGAAGTAGAGCAAGAACTGCCCGAAGGAATAAATCTTGCTTTTGACGGCCTTTCTTTTATCGTGTAGATATGGACGAAAGAATTGTTCTTCCTCCCAAATATTATCATACAAATTTTGAGTATTTGCTTAGTTTTGTAAAAGACAAATACCATGAATTATTAAATGTTTCAGAATGGAGTTTCTTGAGACAGTATTATTGCTTGAGCGAAGATGCACAATGCTTATTTATTAGGTTTTGTAATAGAAAAGGGTTGTTTTTTAAAACAAATGGACTTGCCTACGAAGAATTAGAAAATACGGAAAATTTGCTGCTTCAATTATATAAAATAGGTTTTGTCTCTAAAATTAACTTTGAAGAGCATAAATTATTTTTTTTGGAAATTGTACAAGTTTTAACAAAGCAAGAATTAATTAAGGTGTTTGACTTAAATAGTTTAAAGTCCGAAAAAAGAGAAATTTTAGTAAATTTTTTGATTGAAAAATTTTCAGTTGAAGAAATTTTTGAAAAAATCGAATCGGAAGTAAAGCTTATAAAAGTAAATTTTGAATTACATGTCTCATTTATGAAGTTCTTGTTCTTTGGAAATAGAGCAATGGATATGACTGAGTTTGTCCTTAGAGACATGGGGTTAATTCAATATTATAAGCATAAAGACGATGACTTGGTGGCAAGATTTGAAACTAGAAAAGATGCAGAAGATAAGTGGATGATATCAGACCAATATGAGATTTTCGAAACACTAAAAAATCAAGTTTCGGTGGCAGAAATAAAGAATTGGTTTCTTAACTTAAATCTTAATGTACCTTCGCTTTCAAAAGTTGCTTTTCCATCTTTTGAAAAATTAGCCTTAAGAATCGGTAAATACTTTGAACAGAACAAAGGTTACGAAGAAGCGATAGAAATTTATCAAACTATTGAATCTACTCCATCTAGAGAACGCACTGCCCGATGTTTTTTGAAAACAGGCAATATAGAAGAAGCTAAAGTACTGTGTTCAGAAATGATTTTAAGTCCTTTTAATATAGATGAACAATATTTTGCAGAATATTTTTTGAAAACATTAAAGGGGAAGAAGAGTAAAAAGCAAACCACTGAATGGCTTCAAAGTTCCGAAGCAATTGAAATAGACAAAATGTATAAGAATCAAGTAGAGTTAGGAGCCATTCAATACTATTTAGATTTGGGTTTTGAAGCTGGCTTTTCTGAAAACTTCACATGGAGGACACTTTTTGGACTTTGGTTTTGGGATATCATTTTCGATCCATCCTTGGTAGCTTTTCATCATCCTTTTCAGCGACGACCTTCTGATCTACATCTACCGGATTTTTATTTTAAAAGAAAAGGGCAGTTAGAGCAACAATTGGCTGCTTTTCAAGATTCCTCTGAATTATTAGCTCATCTTTGGGAAACCTTCGTAAAAAATCAAGGCACTGCTAATCCTTTTGTTGTTTGGATAGAGGAAATATGGGAAATGGTGCGAGTTATCGTTATTAAAATTGACTTAGATAAGTTAAAGCAAATTGTAATGAAAATAGCTGAAAATATTGTTGAGAATTCTCGAGGTTTACCTGATCTTTTAGTTTGGTCTGAAAATCATTATGAATTAGTGGAAATTAAATCACCTAGCGATAATCTAAGTCATCAACAATTGTTTTGGTTTCGTTTTTTTAAGGAGAACGAAATTAATGCAAAAGTTTTAAGAGTTACGTTTTCGATGTAGCAAAATAGTCTTCAAATTTTTGTTTATTTAAAGATAAGACCTATATTCTCATTGATTTGAAAATTGGCTTTTAAAGATCATTGATTTAACAGCCCATTAACAACAAAATATATGGAAAAATAAAAAAAATATTTACCTTTACAGTCTAGAATTCAATTATTAATTTTAAGAATATTTTTTAAAAATGAAAAAAACAATTTTTTCTTTATTTTTTACTCTCGGAACATTGTTAGCTGCCCAAGCACAAACTAAAATTCCACCAAATATTCAAAAATTATTGCAGAAAAACACCTGTTTGGCTTGCCATAATCCTGATAATAAATTAGTTGGCCCTGCTTATAAAGAGGTAATGAAAACCAAAAAATATAAGTCAGCTCAAATTGTTGAGCTTATCTATAAACCAAAGCCTGCCAATTGGCCAGGGTTTCCACCTATGGCCCCAATGACCCAAGTTCCTAAAGAAGAGGCCAAGGAAATTGCTGATTGGATTGTTACTTTAAAGTAGATTGAAATTAGATATAAATAAAAAGGGTGCAATGTTTTAAACTTTGCACCCTTTTTGAGTAATATCGTATTATATTGAATAAAAGGTTGTTTCAAGCAACAATAACTTCCTCTGCTACAACACTTACTTTTACTTCATGTTTTACTTCTTTATGTAAATCCACTATTGCTTTGAAGTTACCAACAAATTTAATTTCTTCAACAGTAATTTTCTTTCTGTCAACAATAATGCCTTTAAGAGCAAGAGCATCAGAAATTTGAATGCTTGTAACTCTACCGAAAATTCTGCCACTTTCTCCTACTTTCATAGAAATAATAATTGGGCTTTCTCCAATTTGTTGAGCTATTGTTTCAGCTTCAGTTTTTAACTTCTCAGCTTTGTGAGCGGCTTGTTTCAAGTTTTCAGCCATTATTTTTTTATTTGATTCCGTTGCCAAAACTGCAAAGCCTTGAGGAATCAAATAATTGCGGCCATAACCTGGCTTTACGCTTAAGACATCATTTTTATATCCTAGGCCTGCAATATCTGTTTTTAATATAATATTCATTTTAATTTTAAATTAATGAGATGTTTGCCAATATTTAATTTGCAAAAACTTAGGTTTATTTTAAACCGTCTGCTACATAAGGCAATAAAGCCAAATGTCGAGCACGTTTGATTGCCGTTGCAACTTTTCTTTGAAATTTTAAGCTGTTTCCAGACAATCTTCTAGGCAATATTTTACCTTGCTCATTTAAAAATTTCAAAAGGAAATTAGGATCCTTGTAATCTACAAACTTGATACCTAATTTTTTGAATCTGCAATATTTTTTGCGACTTGAATCTTTTCTTTCTACTGGTTCGTTAACTAATGACATTCTGATATTTTTTTAAGTGTTACTCTGCAACAGAAGCTGCTGATTCTTTAGTTTTTGAAACTTTTCCTTGACGACGAAGTGAATATGCCGCGGCATCTTTGTCTAACTTAGTAGTTAAAAAACGCATTATGCGTTCGTCACGTTTGTATTCGATTTCTAAAGTAGCCACCAAAGTAGGTGCACTTTTAAACTCAAACAACTGATAGTAGCCCGTGGTTTTATGCTGAATTGGATAAGCTAACTTACGAAGGCCCCAAGACTCTTCGTTCGTAATCTCAGCACCATTATCAGTTAGAACTGATTTGAATTTGTCAACAGCGTCCTTTATCTGGGCTTCAGATAAAACGGGAGTTATAATGAACACTGCCTCGTATTGGTTTTGAAACATTTTGAAAATAAAATAATGTAAAAAATAATTTCTCCGAAAATTCGGATTGCAAAATTAGTGGTTTTGAATTGAAAATCAAACATCTAGTTCTAAATTTTCAATTTTGACGATATAAATGTTAATTTTATAATTCAATAATACATTAACAATATAAAAATTTGCTCAAAATATTGTATTTTAAAGATAAAATTTTCTTTTTATTTCAAATGTAAATATCATTCAACTTTAGAAATTTTAACTTTGTAAATTAATTTTTGGTTTTAATAATTCCCCCAAGTCTAATGATAACAGTAGATTCTTTTAATTTCTCAAATAAAAAAGCTCTTGTGCGAGTAGATTTTAATGTACCATTAAATGAGAGAAATGAAATTACAGACGATACTCGTATAATAGCAACTATTCCAACAATTAAAAAGATATTAAACGATGGAGGCTCTTGTATTTTAATGTCACACCTCGGAAGACCAAAAGATGGACCAACAGAAAAATATTCATTAAGACATTTAGTTGCCCCTCTTTCGCTAATATTGGGCTTGCCTGTAAAATTTGCAGATGATTGTGTAGGTGACTCTGCAACTGAACTCGCTCGAAACCTAAAGTCTGGAGAAGTTTTAGTATTAGAAAATCTACGATTTTATAAGGAAGAAGAGAAAGGAGATGTAGCTTTCTCTGAAAAATTATCTAAATTAGGTGATGTTTGGGTAAATGATGCATTTGGTACTGCGCATAGAGCTCATGCTTCAACTGCAGTTGTAGGCCAATTTTTTAAAGATAGAATTTGTGGAAAAGTTATGGAGGCCGAAATTATTAATGCTCAACATATTTTAGAAAATGCAGAGAAACCTTTTACAGCCATAATGGGAGGAGCTAAAATCTCTGATAAGATAATGATAATTGAGAAACTTCTTGATACAGTTGATAATTTAATTATAGGAGGTGGAATGACTTATACTTTTACCAAAGCATTAGGTGGAAATATTGGAAAATCACTTTTAGAAGCTGATAAGCAAGAATTGGCTTTAGAGATTTTAAAGAAAGCTAAAGAAAAAGGAGTTACAATTATTATGCCTTTAGATAATGTTTGTGCCGATTCTTTTAGCAATGAAGCAAATATTAGAATAGAAAATACAGGAGAAATTTCAGATGGTTGGGAAGGTTTAGATATTGGACCAAAATCTATTGAGTTGTTTAAAGAGGTTTTGAAAAATTCAAAAACTATCCTTTGGAATGGGCCAATGGGAGTTTTTGAATTTCCCAATTTTGCAATTGGCACAAACGCCATTGCAGAAGCGGTAGTAAAAGCCACAGAGGAAAATAACGCTTTTTCTTTGATAGGAGGAGGAGATTCCGCCTCCGCAATTAATAATGCTGGTTTTGGTGATAGGGTATCTTATGTTTCTACAGGTGGTGGGGCATTACTCGAATACATGGAGGGAAAGGTTCTTCCTGGAGTAGCCGCCCTAGATTAAAGAAATTAATTTAAAAAAAATGGATTCGATTTTTAGCTTTTTTTTCATAAGGCTATAAAAAGAAAGTAAGCGACTCAAAATTCCCACTTTCCAATTTTCCCGCTTCCACCAGCTGCAAAACACGTATTTTTAAGACAAGAAACTACATGAAATGGGGTTTTGTCAATTATCCTAAAAGTAAATCCATTATTGTCAGAAATTCTCAGACCTTGCAAACTTGCAATAACTATTTTGCCGTTTTCTGTCAAAGAAGCACATTCTGATAGACCAGGGGCATAACTAAGACTTTTTGTTTCCCATGTTTTTGCACCACTTTTAGTATATGCAGTTTGAAGATTTGATTTCAAAGTATCTTTATAATCTCCCCCAACTGCTATTCCTTCCAACTCATTTTTAAAGTAAATTCCAAATATTCCTTTAGAGTTTCCACTTTCAAAAGGGGTTTCCATCACTTTCCATGTATTTCCTTTATTGGTAGATTGAAATACTCTATTTTGTGTATTAAACCAAATATTATTTTTGTAAGTACTTAAACAGCTATTGCTTGCTGCAAAAGAAGCCTCTCCTTTTAATATATCAGGAAAGCTTTTCTGATTTATTCTGAACCATGAATTTCCGCTATCTATAGTTTTTAACAAATAGGGTTTTGAATCAATTGCATCACCCAATACAAACCCTGTTTTGGAGTTTAGGAATTTTATTGCATCAAAAAATACTCCTTTTTCTTTACTTTCATGTACTTTTTTCCATGTTTCACCAGCGTCAGTAGTTTTTAATAGTATCGCTTTACCATCTTCAGCATTTCCAGAACTCATAGCTAAGATAGTGTTATTATTTAAAGCAAAAATCCCCCTGAAATCAAAACTTTGGTAAAGAATTGGGCAGGTGTTTTTCCAATGTTTTCCTCCATCATAACTTACAAATAAAGAGCCATTGCTTCCAGAAACCCAAATATTTTTATCGCTTAAAATATGTAAAGCACGAAATGAAGATCGAGATTGTAAGGTGATTATTTGGGCATTTGAATTTTCATTTTTGAAAATCAAAAACAAAAGGCATACTGATAAATAAATAGAATATTTCATTATATTTTTAAACTTGCATCCAAAATAATCAATTCCTATTGTTATTTTTGCATAATGTTGTCAAAAATTAAATATTTATTAGTTTTAATTTTATTCTTTACGTTTTTGAAAAATAGTAAAGCACAAAATTATTCTGTAAAAATAGAAATAGGACCCGATGAAGTTGTTTTTCAAGAAGGAAATTTAATTATTAAAGTGATAATATTAAACTCTGATCAATACAATATTGCTGATTTTCCTGATTTTAGAGGTTTTAAGAAAGGAAGCAACATTGTTAATCATAATATGGTTTTGATAAACAAAAAAAGAGTTAATCAGCATATTATTTCTCAAGCTTATATTCCTGAATTTTCCGGAAAAATAATTATTCCAGATTTTGATTTAGAAGTAAATGAAAGGCAAATGACTGTTTCAGGCAAATCCATAAATGTGAAAAAAAATATTGAATATGATCTTTTATTAAACAAAGAAGTTGAAGAAGTAGATTTAATTTTTGAAACATCTAAAACAAACATTTTTGAGGGAGAAGGTATAAAGGTGAATTTAGGGTTTTATCTGTCATCAAAAACAACTTCTTCTATTCAATTTTCGGAAAATATTAGTAAGCAAATAGAGGATATTGCTAGAAAATTAAAACCCAAAGACTGTCTAGAAAGCAGAAGGATAATTTCTAACATAACCGGTAAAGAGTTAGAAATAAATAACCAATCTTATACTTATTACAACCTTTTTGAAGCAATTTATTATCCTTTGAATCTTAAGAATATTTATTTTCCTGCCATTTCTTTAGGTATGAAAAAGCAAAAATCTAATGACCTTATTGATTTTGTTTTAAATTCTAAATCAAAAAATATAGTGGTAAATAAATTGCCTGAGCACCCTTTAAAAGAGAGAATTGGAGTGGGTGTTTTTAGCCTTTCAGAAAAGTTAAAAAATACTATTCAATATACCGGGAGCAGTTTTGATTATACTTTTAAAATTTCAGGAAGGGGTAATTTTAATAAGGTCAAAATTGGTAAAATTGATAATAATAGTCAGTTTGATTTTTTTGAATCTAATTCCAAAATTCAACAAGATAATGGAGAAGAATTTGGGTCCAAAGAGTTTCTCTTTAAAATAGTGCCAAAAGAAGCTGGTGAATTTTCGTTCAATAACTTATTTTATTTGATATATTTCAATACTTTGGAAAAGAAGTATGATACACTTAGAGCAGAAAAAAAAATAAAAGTATCGGGCGAAAATTTGTTGCTTAATAAAAGTGCAAATACTGACATTTATTTCGGCATTGAAGATTTGAAAACCGACCAAAAAACCTTGAGTATAAAAAAATTGGCAATATTTTTTGCCAATTTGGTAGTGGTGATTATGATTTTTAGTTTCTTATTTCTTTTTAAAAATAAAAACAAAATTTAATGAGTAGTACTTACGGTAAAATATTTAAGATTTCAACTTTTGGAGAATCTCATGGAAAAGCGATTGGAGTGGTTATAGATGGTTGTCCTTCTGGGGTGGAATTTGATATAAATTTCATTCAAAATGAGTTAGAAAGAAGAAAGCCAGGGCAATCAAAAATTACTACCCAAAGAAAAGAATCGGATAGTTTTGAAGTACTTTCTGGAGTATTTGAAGGTAAAACAACTGGTGCTCCAATTGCTATTGTTATTTTTAATGAAGACCAACGTAGTAAAGATTATGGGCATATTGCTGACAAATTTAGGCCTTCTCATGCAGATTTTACCTATCATGAAAAATATGGAATAAGAGATTATAGAGGTGGAGGCAGGAGTTCAGCAAGAGAAACAGCAGCCAGAGTTGCTGCCGGTGCCTTGGCTAAATTGGCTTTAAAATCTATGGGTATTGAGATTTATTCTTATGTTTCTCAAGTTGGGAGTATGAAGTTAAGGAAGAATTATCATGATTTAGATTTAAGCAAAATAGACTCTAATGCTGTTCGATGCCCAGATGTAAATATGGCCACCAGAATGTATGATTATATTGATAGTGTGAGAAGAAATGGAGACTCTGTGGGAGGCATAATAACTGGGGTAATTAAAAATGTGCCAGCAGGGTGGGGAGAGCCAGTTTTTGATAAATTGCATGCGGAACTAGGAAAAGCAATGCTGAGTATAAATGCAGTAAAAGGTTTTGAATATGGCTCAGGGTTTGAAGGAGTTAGTATGCTAGGGTCTGAACATAACGATGGTTTTTTTTTAGAAGAAGCATCAGGAAAAGTAAAAACTAAAACTAACCATTCAGGCGGAATTCAAGGTGGAATATCAAATGGGGAAGATATTTATTTTAACGTGGCTTTTAAACCCGTTGCTACAATCATGAAAGACCAAGAAAGTGTAAATGATGCTGGTGAAAAAGTTATCGTATCTGGGAAAGGCCGACATGACCCATGTGTTTTGCCAAGAGCAGTACCTATCGTTGACGCTATGTCTGCTTTGGTTTTAGTAGATTTTTGGTTGCGTTCAAGAGGAAATAAAATTTAAAAATTAATTTCTCAAACCAATTCGCTTAATTCCAACCATCGAAATTCTTTTTCTTCTAATTTTTCTACTATATTTTCAAGGTCTTTTGAAATTTTTGAGATTTGATCGAAAGGTTTAGTAACATCTGATATTAAAAACGTAAGCTCATCTTTTTGCATTTCAAGTTTTGGAATTTCTTTTCCAATTTCTTCATATTCCTTTAGTTCCTTAAAACTAAGTTTTCGCTTTTGTTCTATTTTTTTTTCAACTGCAACAATTTTTGGAATGTCTGTTGATTTTGTTTCTTTATTTCGTTTTTCTTCTTCAGCTTTTTCTTCTAACCAAAGTCTATATTCTGTATAATTTCCAGGAAAGTCTTTTATTATGCCATCGCCTTCGAAGGCAAAAACATGATCAACAATTTTATCTAAAAAGTATCTGTCGTGCGATACCACCATCAAACAACCTGTGTATGCCATTAAGAAATCCTCCAAAACATTTAATGTTGCTATATCTAAATCATTGGTAGGTTCATCTAAGATTAAAAAATTAGGATTTTCAACTAAAATTTTCAACAGTTGAAGTCTTCGTTTTTCACCACCACTTAATTTTTCTATTAAGCCATATTGAACTGCTGGAGGAAATAAAAACTGTGTCAAGAATGCTGAAACGGTTATTTCTCTTCCGTCGCTCAATTTTATAAAGTCAGCTATTTCTCTCACACATTCTATTACTTTCTGGTCTTTTTTAAATTCAAGTCCTTCTTGTTTATAATAACCTATTTTAATCGTATCGCCTTTAACTACTTTTCCTTGGTCAGGCTTTAATTGATCCGTGATTATAGATAATAAAGTCGATTTTCCGATTCCATTTTTTCCAACTACCCCAATCTTATCACCCCTTTTAAAAGTATAGGAAAATTCTTGAATGAATTTTGTTTCATTAAAAGATTTACTAACATGCTGAATCTCCAAAATTTTCTTTCCAATTCGGTCAGATTTCATGCTGAGCTCTAATTTTTCTTCTTTCTTTGGACCCGTAGCTCTTTCTTTTAGCTCGTTAAAAGCCTCCACTCTATATTGTGCTTTATGCGTTCGGGCTTTAGGCTGTCTTCGCATCCATTCTAATTCTTTTTTCAGAAGTTGCCTATCTTTCTCCATTGTGATAGCTTCATTTTCTTCTCTTTCAGCCTTTTTTTCTAAAAAATAAGGGTAACTTCCAAGATATTTATGAATCTTGTTATTTTCTAATTCTATAATTCTATTGCAAACTTTATCTAAGAAATATCTATCGTGGGTAACTAAAAAAAGTGTTGTATTGCTCGTTGAAAGATATCCTTCTAGCCATTCAATAGTATCTAGGTCTAAATGGTTGGTTGGTTCATCTAAAATCAAAAAATCGGGTTCTTCTATTAGTACTTTTGCAAGAAAAACTCGTTTTTGTTGACCTCCTGAAAGTTCGCCCATTAATTTATCAAAATCTTTTACACCGAGTTTTCCTAGAATCTGTTTGATTCTGACTTCATAATCCCAACCATCAAGGGCAGTTAATATTTCAGCATATTTGGAAATCATATCACCGTCTCCATCCTCAATAGCTTTTTCGTAGTGGTTAATAGCTTCAGTAACCTCATTTTTAGAAGAAAAAATGGTCTCCATTACGGATTTACTTGCTATAAAGTCTGGATTTTGGTTAAGGTAACCTACTTTTATATCTTTTCGAACGCTTAAATTGCCTTCATCAGGATTGACTATGCCACCAACAACATCCAATAGCGAAGATTTTCCCGAACCATTTGCTCCAATTAATGCAACCTTTTCTCCTTGTAATATTCCAAAATTTAAATTTTTAAATAGCCATCTTTCACCGATGTTGCGTCCTAAATTTTCTGCTGATAAGTAATTCATGCCGCAATTTACGACATAAGTTTGAGAAGTTAATTGTAAAACTGCAATTTGCAACTCCAATTTTTATTTCAGTTTATCCATATAGACAATATGGAATTTGCATAATGGGTCTTTTGATATTCATAAATTGGGAATCGTAAAACTTAGGGAATGAGTTTTTTTCTATAACTTGCCAACAAAAGATACTTTAAAAATATGATAAAAAGAGAACAATTGTTTACGTCTAATTTTCATGATAAATATACTACCTCAGTTGCCTATTTCTCAATGGAATTTGCCATAGATCAAGCCCTGAAGACCTACTCTGGGGGTTTGGGGTTTTTAGCAGGGTCTCACATGAGAAGTGCTTATGCTTTAAAACAAAATTTGATAGGAATTGGTATTTTATGGAAAAACGGCTATTATGACCAAACTAGAAATGCAGATAATAGTATGAGAGTGTTTTTTAGAGAACAAATGTACAGCTTCTTGCAAGATACGGGGATCAAGTTTCAGATAGAAATTGACAAAAAAGTAGTTTGGGTAGCGGTTTATTATCTTCCTTCCTCAATTTTTAATACTGCACCTATGTTTTTTTTAACAACAGATACAGATGGGAATGACTCTTGGGCTAGGTCAATTTCTTATCAATTATACGATAATGATCCTTTAAAAAAAGTTGCACAATGTATGCTTTTGGGTATCGGAGGAGCTAAATTTTTAAAGGAAGCCAATTTGGGGCCATCAGTTTATCATTTTAATGAGGCTCACGCTGTTTCAGCTATATTTTACTTATTAAAACAAAATGAGGATATTATAAAAATAAAACAGAAAGTAGTATTCACGACCCATACTCCAGAAGAAGCGGGAAACGAAAAGCATAACTTCGATTTTCTTTATAATTTAGGTTTTTTCTCAGGTTTAGACAAAGCCTTTGTTCAAAAGCTTTCAGATGTAAAAAATACAATATTTAATCATACTTTGGCTGCTTTAAGAATGAGCAGAAAAGCAAATGCTGTTTCAAAGCTTCATGGGGAAGTTTCAAGAAAAATGTGGAACAGAAATGAAGGTATTTGTGAAATAATCCATATTACAAATTCTCAAAATCATAATTATTGGGCGGATGAGGTTTTAGATTTTGCTCATAAAAAGAAAGATTTAACAGAAGTAGCTAAAAGAAAAAAGAAATTAAAAGAAGTACTATTTAAAGAAGTTGCAGATCAAGTAGGTAAATTGTTTGATCCTAATATTTTGACTTTAGTTTGGGCGAGACGTTTTGCTACTTATAAAAGACCTGACTTACTTACTCTGGATGTAGATAGATTTCAAAAATTAATGAATAATTCCAAATATCCAATTCAAATTATTTGGGCCGGGAAACCCTATCCTTTTGATTATGGTGCTACAGATATATTCAATAAACTTTATTATTTAAGCCATTTGTTTTCAAATATGGCAGTTTTGACGGGCCATGAACTCAAATTGTCAAAGTTGTTAAAGGATGGTTCAGATGTTTGGCTAAATAATCCAATAGTTACACATGAGGCATCAGGAACATCGGGGATGACCGCTGCAATGAATGCTTCAGTAAATTTGTCAACATTTGATGGATGGGTTTGTGAATTTGCCGAAAAAGGTAATTCATTTGTAGTTCCTATAGCGGAAAGTGAAGATTCCTACTTAAGAGATAAAACAGATATTAACAACTTATATGATATATTAGAAAAAGAGATTTTACCTACCTATTATAATAAGCCTAAAGCATGGAATAAAATCGTTGATAAAAGTATGACAGACGTAAATGTTTATTTTGAATCAGATAGAATGGCGGATGAATATTACACTAAACTTTACTCGTTTTAAAGTAATGAATTATTTCAATAGGATATGGGCTTTCTGTCCCTATTCCAATTGTTTTCTTAGATATTATCTCATAATCCTCGGCCTTAAATTTTGGGAAAAAAGTATCACCCTCGAAAATCTCATGCACAATTGTAAGATGAAGGTTGGTTGCTAAAGGCAAGGCTTCATTAAATAGTCTTTGCCCACCAATTACAAAAATCTCTTTTTCTGTTTTATAGATATTTAAAGCTTCTTTTAAAGAATTAGAACGCTTAAATCCATTTTCTAAAATTAAATCCTGGTTTGTACTAATCACAATATTACCTTGCTCAGACCATACTCTGTGTTTATCTTCATAGCTTTTCCTTCCCATTATCATTTTTTTTCCTTTGGCAACCTCATAAAGATTTTTCCAATCCGCTGGAATAGGCCTTTGCCAAGGTAAAGATTTATTATAACCTATGGCTCTTTTCAAATCCATAGCGGCTATGATTGAAATAGTGGTCATTAGAATTATTTGAAAATTAAAGAACAAAATTAGCCTTGAAATGCGGATAATTTCCTATTTAAAGTTAATGATTTTAAACATAGAACAAAATAATATATATTTGTATTTGTCTTTGTTCAATTTTATGAAATTTTTAAAAATAAGTCTAATTCTAATTTATCTTTCTGGTTGTTCAAATGTAAATCAAGGTTTTGTGCCTAAACCAAAAGGTTATCAGAGAATCGACTTACCTGAACATGTTTTTCAACCTTTAATTGGCACTTTTCCTTATACTTTTGAATATTCTAAATTTGCTGAAGTATTGGTAGATAAGAGTCCAGATTCAGAGCCCTATTGGATTATTGTAAATTATCCAACATTAAATGCTAAAATTCAGTTTACCTACAAGCCTTTGAATGGCGATATGAGAAAATTAGATAAACATGTGGCAGATGCGTATAAACTTGCAGCTAAACACCAAGTAAAGGCCACAGCTCAAACTGAATATCAACTACAATTAAAAAATGGAAAAAAAGTAATAGTAATTGAATTAGAAGGAGAAGTTCCTAGTCATTATCAGTTTTACGCAACAGATACTTCCAAGCATTATTTAAGGGGTGCTGTTTATTTGAATAATGCTACGTTAAATGATTCATTATCACCAATTGTAGAATTTATGAAATTAGAAACAAGACATTTGATTGAAACCTTAAAATGGAAAAACTGATATGAGCGAATGGATAATTATTTATAAAGACAAGGATCAATACAAAGTTGAGCTAATTAAAAATGAGTTAATTAATAATGATATTGAAGCCGTGGTTTTAAATAAAGTAGATCATAATTATCCAATATTGGGGTTTTCTGAACTTAGGATAATGTCGGTTGATAAAGTTAGAGCAGAAGTTTTGGTAAATCAATATTTATTGAATGATTAAGAAACTAAATAATCAATCTAACCTAACTCAACGAATTATTGCGGCATTAGTGGGTGCTCCTTTGATTATAGGTTGTACAATATTTAATCCATTTACCTTTTGGATTTTATTTTTATTTATAGCGATTTTAACACAGTATGAATTTTATAAACTTTTAGGATTAAATGGGAATTTTCCTTTAAAAATATACGGAACATTTTTAGGGGCTATGATTACCACATTGACATTTTTTATTGAATCTTATAAAATAAGTTTTGAATTTTATTATTTAATGGCCCCATTACTTACTTTAACATTTTTTATCAAATTATATAAAAAGAAAGACACCAAGCCCTTTGAGAACCTAGGATATACTTTTTTGGGTATAATTTATGTAGCTCTTCCATTTGCGTTATTAATTGAAATGGTACTAGATAGTGGTGATTTTAAGCCACTTATAGCTGTTGGGATTTTGATTGTTCTTTGGGTGAATGACTCAGGAGCCTATTTCTCGGGTAGATTTTTGGGGAAAAGAAAATTATTCGAAAGGATTTCACCCAAAAAAACTTGGGAAGGCTTTTTTGGAGGGGCAATATTTGCTGTTATAGCAGCGTTAATTTTTTGTAAATTTTCAGGTACTTTAGGTATGGTACAATGGGTTACAATATCAATTATTATTGTTGTTACAGGTACACTTGGAGACCTTGTGGAATCGCTTTTTAAAAGAAGTATTTTTATCAAAGATTCAGGAAGTTTTATTCCTGGGCATGGGGGCTTCTTAGATAGATTTGATGGGCTATTGCTTTCTATGCCATTTATTGTCACATATTTAAAACTATATTCAAAAATATTTTGAAATCTATTTATATTTTTATTCTTGTTATATTCGTCACTTTTTTTTTTACTTCTAAGTCTATAGCTCAAGGGGAAAAAAAGTATGTTACATTTTCTGGTTTTGTGATTGATGGAAGTAATGATGAGGCTTTAGCAGGAGCTTACGTCATAAATGAACGTGCTGGAAGAGGAGTTTTTACTAACCCCAAAGGCTATTTTATTTTAGAAGTATTTCCCGGTGATTCAATTTTGTTTTCTTACTTAGGATTTAAAAGACACTTCCATATCATACCTAAAAATGTAGGTTTAAACTATTCTGCAGTAGTTGAACTCAGTATTGATGCTAAAATGTTAAAAGAAGTAAAAGTGTATCCTTTCAGAACGGAAGATGAATTTAGAACAGCATTTTTAGAAATGGAACTTCCAAATGCCAATGAAAGGGATATTATTGAAAAGAATTTTAGCTCTGAAAATATTAAAAGATTAGCAGCAAATCAAGCCATGGGAGCAGGTGGAAACTATCGTTATGCTATGGATCAGCAGCTTATGCACCTTCAATCTCAAAGGCAAGTTACTATGAACCCACTTACCAATATAGCTGCTTGGACTAATTTCATTAGATCTGTAAAAAGTGGAGCCTTAACGGACAAATCTTGGAAAAAAGGTACTTATATTCCAACAGAGAAAGGAACTCGGGATAATATTTTTAAGGGAAGAAATTAGGAAAGTTCATTTTTTTCTTTAAACCAGCCTGCATAAAAAACATAGTTATTTGCCGTTCGTAAAAACACTTCCCCTAATTCTTGACTTACATCTTTCATATATTTAGCTGGATTTCCTGCCCAAATAGTACCAGATGGTACTTTGGTATTTTGGGTGACTATAGCCCCAGCCCCAATTATGGCATTTTTTCCTATAATAGCACCATCCATCACTATAGCTCCCATTCCTATTAACACTTCATCTTCTATTATGCAGCCGTGTACAATTGCGTTGTGAGCGATACTCACATTATTTCCAATAATTGTTATAGTTTTCTGATATGTACAATGAATTATAGCTCCATCTTGAATATTTACTCTATTTCCCATTATTATGGAATTAACATCTCCTCGTATTACTGCATTAAACCAAACAGTACATTCATCCCCCATTTTTACATCTCCTACAATTGTTGCGTTTGGAGCAAACCAACAGTTTTTCCCATGTTCTAAAGTTTTATTATTTACAGGAAGAATCAAACTCATGATAATTTTAATTTAATTGAAAGTAAAAATATAAAAAAAGAGGCCAATAGAGCCTCTTTATGAAAATATATATTTCAGGATAATCTTAAAAATGGCGCTCACCTTTTTCCCTTTTTCCCAACATCACTGCACCAGCCATCGCAATTAAAAACAAAACTGAAATTAATTCAAAAGGCAACATATAATTTTTATATAATACTTTTCCTAATGTTTCAATTAATCCTGTAGAGGCATCAAAATTATTATAATCTACTCTAACCGATTCGGCTTTTTTTATGGCACTTACCAAGATATAACCTAATAAACCTCCGGCAATTGTAGCTGAAATAATTAAAGAGTTTTTACTTAATTCTTGCGTTTCTTCTTTAATATTTAGAAACATTACCACAAAAAGAAACAAAACCATGATAGCTCCAGCATAAACTATGATATTTACAGCTGCTAAAAATTGGGCATTCAGCATAATATAGTGAGCTGAAAGAGAAAAAAAAGTTAGTATCAAATATATCACACTATGGATGGCATTTTTTGACATAATTGTACCTAGAGCTCCAAAAAGAGTAAGTATTGACAAAAAATAAAAAGTCCACTGAGTGGCGGTAAGATTTTTGAGTAATTCTAAATACTGCATTTTAATTTTATTTTTGTTTCTCCCAAAGTTTTGCCATGTCTTCTTTTGTCCAAGCTTCTCTTTCATATCTTTCGCCCATGTCTTCTACAAGTTGGTCTTTTCCGTAAATTACTTGATTTCTATTTGTGAATACAGGAACAAATTTATCATGTCTCAAATATACCGCCTCTTTAGGGCAAGCTTCTTCGCACAATCCGCAAAATATACAACGAAGCATATTAACTTCGTAGCTAGCAGCATATTTTTCTTCTCTGTATAGATTTTCTTCTCCTTTTACTCTTTCAGCAGCAACCATTGTAATTGCTTCAGCAGGACATGCTACAGCACAAAGGCCACATGCAGTACATCTTTCCCGTCCCTGTTCATCCCTTTTTAAAATGTGATGGCCTCTAAAAACAGGGCCAAGATATCTTTTTTCTTCAGGATATCGAATAGTAACTTTTTTTGAAAAAAAATGTTTAAGTGTAATTCCCATTCCTTTGGCTATTCCAGGTAAATAGGTATTTTCAAAAATACTTAGTTCTGATTTATCTGTTTTTTTAGATCTATTTGTTAATTGCATTTTTTTTTAAATTTAAGCGGCTTCAACAATTTTCTTTTTTGAAAATAAAGGCCAAACAGTAAAATATATAAGTGCAAAAAGAGCAACTCCAATCCAATTTGCTAAAAGACTATAGCCAGAAAGCTCAGCCACTGCTGTGATAATTAAATTAATAATTGCCAAAGGCATCATCCATTTCCAAGCCATGTCCATCAATTGGTCATATCTAAATCTAGGCACCGTCCAACGAATCCAAATGAAAGTAAAAATAAATGCAAATATCTTCAAAAATAATACTATAGTACCAATTGCTGTGGCTAAATTATGTCCCAAATTAGGGCTAAACGATTTTGTTAGGAAGCCATAAATGAAATCCATACCTGGGTAATTAAAACCTCCAAAATATAAACTTGCTAGCACTGCGGAGGATACAAACATATTAACATATTCTGAAAAAAGATACAATCCCATTTTCATGGACCCGTATTCAGTGTGGTATCCTGCAACTAATTCGTTTTCGGATTCTGGTAAGTCAAATGGAGTTCTGTTACATTCAGCTAAAGAACAAGTAAAAAACAATAAGAAACCCATAGGTTGATAAAAAATGTTCCAATTTATACCATGTTGAGATACAACAATTGATTTAACGGAAAGAGAACCGGCCATTAATATAATAGCTAAAAGTGTTAAACCCATAGCTAATTCGTAGGATATGTTTTGCGATGCTGCTCGAATAGCTCCGTAAAGTGAATATTTATTATTTGAAGCCCAACCTCCAATCAAAATACCGTAAACACCTAAAGATACAATGCCAAAAACCCATAATATGCCGATGTTAACATCCATCGCTTGTAAATCTATTTTATGATTACCCACCATAATCGTG
Organism: Cytophagaceae bacterium; assembly: GCA_031420365.1. Classification (GTDB taxonomy): domain Bacteria; phylum Bacteroidota; class Bacteroidia; order Cytophagales; family Spirosomataceae; genus Leadbetterella. Next base: position 11,468 of record JANOMP010000387.1, on the reverse strand, counting down.
TCACCAAATGGAATTACTGCACTGGTCATAAGAGCGGTTAACATGGCTAAAGCAGGTCCAAGTATAAATAGCCATTTATCGGCCATAGAAGGAATAAAATCTTCTTTGAAAAATAATTTTCCGCCATCAGCTAAGGGTTGAAGTAATCCAAAAGGCCCTGCTCTATCAGGCCCTACGCGGTCTTGAATAAAAGCTGCTATTACTCTTTCGAAATATGTTTCATATAATGCCATTAACATACTTATAGCAAAAACTGCTATTACTATTATTCCTTTTACCAGTAGTACGGTATCCATTTTATTTTATATTATTTCTTAAGAAACTTTTGGTTTTGTTTCATTAACGCTTGGTAATCTTCAGATTTTTTAATTTCTTCTAAATTTTGATTAAAAGGTATATCATCTTCAATATCTTTGAAATTTTCAGCAGCATATTTTAATGCAAAAGCAGGTTTCTCAATTAGGTTAGCACCATATTTACTTTGAGAAATTACTGAATGCCTTTTAACTTTTGTTGGCCCTTCTATTGTCCAATCTTTAGTTTGCTTTTTTTCAAATCTACATGAATTACATATAAAATCATCTACTTCTCCCCATTGATTTTTTCTTGCTGTTACTCGAATTACTTCTGCACCTCTATACCATAGATTTACTTTTCCACAACATCTATCACAGTCTCTATGGGCATCTACTGGTTTTGAAAACCATACTCTATTTTTGAAACGATAGGTTTTGTCTGTTAAAGCTCCTACTGGACAAACATCTATCATATTACCGGAAAAATCATTATCTATGGCCTTACTAATATAGGTACTAATCTCAGCATGGTCGCCTCTATTCATCACGCCATGTACTCGTTCATTAGTTAATTGATCTGCTGTATATACACATCTATAACAAAGCACACATCTATTCATGTGTAATTGTATATTATCACCGATATTTTCTGGTTCGAAGGTTCTTCTTTCCTCTTCAAAACGCGTAGCCCCTGTTCCATTTTCAAAAGCAAAATCTTGTAAATGGCACTCTCCAGCTTGATCACAAACGGGGCAATCTAGCGGGTGATTAATTAATAAAAATTCAACTACCCCTTTTCTGGCTTCAATTACTTCTGGATTTGTAAAGTTTTGTACTTCCATTCCGTCTTGAGCCATCGTTATACAAGATGCTATAAGTTTTGGCATAGGCCTTGGATCTTTTTCAGATCCAGCAGTTACTTTTACTAAACATGCCCTACATTTTCCTCCAGACCCTTTCAAAGGCTTATAATAGCACATGGCGGGAGGAGCTACATCAGGCCCAATTTGCCTTGCTGCTTCTAATATTGAGGTTCCCAAAGGCACAAAAACTTCCTGGCCATCTATGGTTACTTTTATTAATTGAGGAGTTTCGTTTTCCATCTATATTCTTTTATTAAGAAAATACTTCTTCTTTAAAATAGACTGCCCCTGGTTTAGTTGCAGCACTCGGATTTTTTGTATGCCATTCAAATTCATCTCTAAAATGCCTAATAGCACTTGCTACAGGCCAAGCTGCTGCATCACCTAATGGACAAATGGTATTTCCTTCTATTTTTCTAGCCACATCAACTAACAAATCAATATCTCTTGAATTTCCGTGGCCATGCTCAATTCTATGCAATACTTTTTCCATCCACCCTGTCCCTTCTCTACAAGGTGAACACTGCCCGCATGATTCATGGTGATAAAATCTTGAAAAATTCCAAGTATTTCTAACAATACAAGTGGTTTCATCCATGGCAATAAACCCACCTGAACCTAACATCGTCCCAGTAGCAAAACCTCCATCTGAAAGTGATTCGTATGACATTAGTCTATCTTCCCCGTTAGCAGTTTTTAAGAGCAAATGAGTAGGTAAAATAGGTACTGAAGAACCTCCAGCAACAACTGCTTTTAAATAGTGACCGTCCCTTACTCCACCTAGATATTCGTCTGAATAAATGAATTCTTCAACTGGTAATCCTAATTCTATTTCATAAACTCCAGGTTTTTTAATATGACCAGATGCAGATATAAGCTTTGTGCCTGTGCTTTTACCTATTCCAATTTTTGCATATTCGTCTCCTCCATTATTTATAATCCACGCAGCTGTAGCTATAGATTCTACATTATTCACAACTGTTGGACATTGGTAAAGTCCTTTTACTGCTGGGAATGGGGGTTTATTTCTTGGGTTTCCTCTTTTCCCTTCTAATGATTCTAGAAGTGCGGTTTCCTCTCCACAAATATAAGCCCCACCGCCAGGTTGCACAATTAACTCTAAATCATACCCTGTGCCTAAAATATTTGTGCCTAAAAAACCTGCATTTTTTGCTTCCTCAATCGCTTTTTCAAGAATTTTAATTACATACATTAATTCTCCTCGTACATAAATAAAGCTTTTTTTTGCTCCTAAAGCAAAACTTGAAACTATCATACCTTCTATTAATAGATGAGGGAGGTATTTCATCAAATAATGGTCTTTAAAAGTACCTGGCTCAGACTCATCGGCATTACAAACCAAATACCTTGGAACTCCTTCTGGTTTCGCCATAAAGCTCCATTTCATACCCATCGGAAAACCTGCACCGCCTCTACCTCTTACTCCTGCCTTTTTTACCTCTTCTACTACTTCCTCGGGGCTCATCTTTTTAAGAGCTTTTTCTACGGCATTATATCCCCCATGTTTTCTGTAGACCTCAAAATTTTCGATGCCAGGGATGTTGATATGTTCAGTTAATATTTTTACTTTACTTGCCATTGTTATTTTCTGAGTTCTTCGATTATTTCATCAACTTTCTCATTGTTTAAATGCATATAAAACTGCTCTTTAATCTGGAAACATGGTCCCCAGCCGCAAGCAGCTAAACATTCTACTTCTTTTATTGTAAAAACACCGTCATTTGTAGTTTCATTCGCTTTGATACCTAGCCTGCTTTTTAAATGGTCATAAACTTCTTCTCCACCCATAGTGCAGCAAGGACCTGTCCTGCAATATTCAATTACATGCTTTCCAACAGGCTCTAAATGAAACATAGAGTAAAAGGTAGTTACTTCATAAACCTCTACCGGTTCAATATCAAGTATTTCGGCAATGTAATCCATCACAGGAGCACTTATCCAACCAAATTGTTCTTGGGCTAAGTGAAGTAAAGGAAGTAAGGCAGACTTTTGTTTTCCTGCAGGATATCGCTTAATTATTTCTTTTGTTTTTATTAATCTATCTTCGCTAAAGACTATTTTTTCCGCCATAATTGCTATCTTAAATTCTAAATTTTATGCATCAATCTCACCAGCTATTACATTTAAACTACTCATGATTGCTACTGCATCAGAAACGGTCAGACCTTCACACATCTCTGGGAAAGCTTGGTAATAAATAAAACCAGGTCTTCTAAAATGTAATCTAAATGGGGTTCTTCCTCCATCGCTTACTAAATAAAATCCTAATTCTCCGTTTCCACCTTCTACAGCGTGGTAAACTTCACCTACTGGTGCATCAATTTCACCCATTACAATTTTGAAATGATAAATCAAAGCCTCCATATTATTGTAAACATCTCTTTTAGGTGGTAAATAATAATGATCTTCATTGGCATAATATGGACCTTCGGGAAGGTTTTCAATTGCTTGACGAATTATTTTTAGGCTTTCCCAAATTTCTGCGTTTCTAACCATAAAACGGTCGTAAGTGTCTCCATTATGTCCAACTGGTATCTCAAATTCAAAATCCTCGTAGGAAGAGTAAGGCTCCATTGTTCGTACATCATAATCAATTCCAGCGGCTCTTAAATTTGGACCAGTAAAGCCATACTCTATAGCTCTTTTACCAGTTATTTTTCCAACGTTTATTGTTCTATCTCTAAAAATTCTATTTCTATTAAACAAAGCTTCAAATTCGGCCCACACTTTTGGGAATGAATTATAAACTAGGTCTTTTATTTTGGCAAGAGCGGTAGGAGAGAGGTCTCTTTCCATTCCTCCTATGCGTCCCATATTGGTAGTTAATCTCGCTCCACACATTTCTTCATAGATTTCATAGATTTTTTCTCTTTCTTGAAAAACATATAAAAAACCTGAATAAGCACCTGTATCAACCCCTAAAATCGAATTACAAATAAGATGATCGCTAATTCTTGCTAATTCCATCATTATAACTCGAATGTACTCCGCTCTTTTAGGAACTTTGATGCCTAAAAGCTTTTCCACGGTCATATGCCAACCGAAATTATTTATGGGAGAAGAGCAATAGTTTAGTCTATCTGTTAAAGTTGTGATTTGATAAAACGGTCTTCTTTCAGCAATTTTCTCAAATGCTCTATGAATGTAGCCAACTGTTTGTTCTGACGAAACTATTTTTTCACCATCCATAGTTAGGATATTTTGAAAAATTCCATGTGTTGCTGGATGCGTCGGTCCTAAATTTAAAATAGAATAATGCTTTTCTTCAACTAAAGGAAGATTTAGAGCTAAAGCATCATTAGTATCTCTCGGAATTATAATTGTATTTTCTTCCATACTTTTCAATATTATCTTCCAAATAATGCGTCTATTTTGTCCTGTCTTGTTGCGTCTTCTAATGGGTATTCTTTTCTCATTGGAAAATAATCCATTTCATCCATGTTTAAAATTCGTTGTAAATTTGGATGGCCTATATATTGGATCCCATAAAAATCAAAAGTTTCTCTCTCCATCCAATTGGCACATGCAAATAATGTAGTAAGCGTGGGAACGGATGGGTTTTGGGTAGGAACAAAAACTTTTATTCGAATTCTTACATTGTTTTCCCAGCTGTGTAAATGGTATACTGAGCAAAATTCTTTTCCGACATTATCAGGTAAATGAATGCCAGTAATATCGGTTAAAAATGCAAATTTGAATTCTGGATGATCTTGCAAATATTTTGTTACAGCTATCAAATCAGTGGCATTGGTAGTGAAAGTAAGAAATCCATAAGGTTCTTCTAATTCAAATATTTTTTGACCAAAATTAGCCACTATATCTTCTACTATAGATTGATTATTAACCATTTGATTTTTCTAAAATAGTATTTGGCTTTTCTAAAATATTGTAGGAATCTAACAAGGCTCTATATTCTGCAGAATTTCTTCTTCTTGATGGTTCATCTTTAGCAATATCTCTTATTTGCATTAGACCATCTAAAATTTGTTCTGGTCGGGGAGGGCAACCAGGTACATATACGTCTACTGGTATCACTCTATCAATTCCTTGAAGAACTGAATATGTATCAAAAATTCCACCGGAAGACGCACAAGCCCCAACAGCTATAACCCAACGGGGTTCTGCCATTTGAAGATAAACCTGCTTTAAAATTGGACCCATTTTTTTTGCAATTGTACCCATTACCATTAATAAGTCTGCTTGTCTTGGAGAAAAACTAGGTCTTTCTGAGCCAAACCTTGAAATATCGTAATGAGAGCCCATTGTCGCCATAAATTCTATTCCACAACATGAGGTAGCAAATGGCAATGGCCACAATGAATGGCTCCTTGCCAATCCAATAACTTTGTCTAAAGAAGTGGCAAAAAAACCTGATCCTTCATATCCTTCTGGAGCCTCCACCATTTTTATGTCACTCATGATTGTCATTTTTTTTATTAAAACAATTATATACTAAAAATGGTTTTAATCCTCATCCCAATTTAGTACTCCTTTCTTTAAAATATAATAAAAACCGGCCATTAAAAAAGTTACAAAAAGTAACATCTCGTAAAATCCTGTCCAGCCAAGACCTTTAAAATTTACAGCCCAGGGGTACATGAATATTATTTCAACGTCAAATAAAACAAAGATAATTGCTACCAAAAAATATCGGACTGATAAAGGAGCCCTAGCATCACCTTGGCTTTCAATACCGCATTCAAAGGGGTCTTCTTTTCTCTTGCTTCTTAGGCGAGGACCAAGAAATCTACTCGCTACTATTGAGAAAATGACGAAACCTAGTGCTGCTGCAAGCTGAATTAATAAGGGTAAATAATCTTGCGGAAGATTTTGTGGCATAATTCAAAATTAATAGTACAAAATTAGTATCTAGATTAGTAGAATCAAAATAATTGAGTAGTTTATCTTACTTAATAGAGTTTAATTTTTAGTAAAAAACATAAAATTTAACAGTTCTTATTACAGCATATTTAGTGAATAATGCAATTTCTTTTACGATTTTTAGTATTCAAAATATTATTATTAGATTTAATTCGAATTTTCAAATGCTTTGGAGTTCAATTTCCGAATCTTTTGAATTGAGACTTTGCCAAATGATATCCTTTAATTCTGAGATTCCTTCTTGGGTTAGCGAAGAAAAGAACACATAGGGCAAACCAGAGGGGATTTTCTTTGCTATTTTCTTTTTTTCTTTTTCATCAATCAATTCTGACTTTGAAAAGGCTAATATTCTATTTTTATCTAAAAGCTCTGGATTATATTTTTTTAATTCATTTATTAATGTTTTGTAAACAGCCATTGGCCTTTCAGAATTTGCATCTACGAGAAACAGTAAGTTTGCGTTTCTTTCTATATGTCGTAAAAATCTTGTTCCCAAACCTTTTCCTTCTGCGGCACCTTCGATAATTCCCGGAATATCTGCCATAACAAAAGACTGAAAATCTCTATATGGTACTACCCCTAGATTTGGTACTAAAGTTGTAAAAGGATAATCTCCAATTTCTGGTTTGGCAGCTGAAATAGTTGCTAATAAAGTTGATTTTCCAGCATTTGGAAAGCCTACCAAACCCACGTCAGCTAAAAGTTTAAGTTCTAAAATCACCCATGCTTCTTGGCCTGATATACCAGGTTGAGAGTATTCGGGTGCTTGTTTTGTAGAAGTTTTAAAATGGTAGTTACCTAGTCCTCCTAAACCACCAGGTAAAAGAATAGCTTCTTGACCATCTTCTACTATTTCGGCCATTAATTCTCCAGTTTCTGAATGCCTGGCAATAGTTCCTAATGGCACCTCAACTATTATATCTTCTCCCTGTGCACCCGAGCTTTTACTTTTTCCGCCAGTTACTCCTCCTTCCGCTTTTAAATGTTTTTTGTATTTTAAATGTAATAAAGTCCAAAGTTGTTTATTCCCTTTAATTATTACGTGGCCACCTCTTCCACCATCTCCTCCATCAGGCCCTCCTTTATCTACAAATTTTTCTCTTCTGAAATGGGTAAAGCCTCTTCCTCCATCGCCGGATTTGACATTGATTTTTACGTAGTCTATAAAGTTTGATAACATCTATTTATCTTTAATTGAAATACAAAAGTACCATTATTGATCCTAATAAACTCTTAAAAAATAATTTAATATAAAAATAGGCTCTTATGATTTGAATCACAAGAGCCTTCTTAAAAGTATTATTTTTTTAAAGTGTACTATCTATTGCTTCACTAATTTTTGAAAAAATGTCTTCGATTTTCCCAATTCCATTTATTTTTATTATTTTCTCTTGGTCTTCATAATATGGTAAAACATGGACTGTTTTAGAAAAATACTCGTCTATTCTTTTTACTAATTTTGATGCTTCGTCATCAGCTCTACCGCTTATTTTTTGTCTTTCGCCAATTCGTTCTATTATAACATCTTGATTTACATCTAATTGTAAAACTAAATTTACCGCAAATTCCTTATTTTCTAAAAAATTATCTAAAGCTTCGGCTTGAGTGACTGTTCTTGGGAAGCCATCAAAAATAAATCCTTTTGCGTTTGGATTTCTTGCCACTTCTTCTTCTAGCATATCAATAGTAACCGAATCAGGTACCAATATGCCATCAGCTAAAATTTGTTTTACCTTTTTTCCAATTTCAGTATTATTTTGAATATGCATTCTAAACATATCTCCAGTTGAAATATGAGCAAGTTGATATTTTTCAATTATTTTTTCAGATTGGGTGCCTTTTCCTGCTCCTGGTGGGCCAAAAATCACAAGATTATACATATTTATTTTTTTGAAGGTTTTTAGGTTGGCAAATTTAAATTAGTTTTTTTTATTTATGAAACAAATCAAAAAAATAAAGCCCGATTTTTATCGGGCTTTATTTTTTATAAAATCTAAATCTTATTATTTACCAGGAGATGGAGGTGTTGTCGGAGTTCCCGCTCCTTTAATAACTTCTAACTGTTTGATAGCTTTTTCATTAGTAGAGTCATATTTTAGCAATTCAGTTAAATATTCTGTAGCCTTAGCAATATTTTTATTTACCTGATATTCCCTACCAGTTAAATAAAACAAAGCATCAGTTACTTTTTTTTTATTTTTTGGATCACCTTTTCCAGTTTCTCCTAATAATCCTAAATATTTTTCATATAAAGGTGCAGCAGTAAAGTTCGCTGAATAAGTGGAATCACTTATATTTTTAAATGTTTTTACTCTTGCACTCATTTCAAAACCGTCGACCCATGCATCTTTATATAATTCTAAAGCTTTATCGATATATTCATCTGATTTATTCCAATTTCTTGCATAACTGTAATAACTACCTACAGTAGCAAAGTCGGTTGCATTTGGGTTTTTCTTAGCCAAAACATTTTTTTCTGAAAACATTGCAGCTTTTAGATAATTTTTATTTTTTAAAAAAGTATTTGCTAAATCATTAAAATAATTAAATGATGTATCTCCAAGACTAATAGCTTTTTCAATACTAACAATCCCCAAAGAGTCGTTCATTATTTTCTCATTCCCTTCGGCAGGAATAATCATATAAGAGCGACCAATGTATCCATAATCTATAGCAGGACTTTCGTCTGAAGGTACTTTTTCTATAAACTTTCTTAAGGCATCTATTGCTTCTAATGGTTTTTTTTCTTCAAAATTAATAATACCTAACATTCTGTTTACATAAGGGTCAGTATTACAAACTTTTATTTCTTCAATAATCTTTTTTACATTTTCAAAATCTTTTGCAATAAATGCAAGTTTTGCTCCACGAAGTTTTGCTTTACAATCACCATCAGAATTGTCTAGATATTTTCTGGCACTAGCAGCTGATTCTTTGTAATTGTTTCTGGATTGATAATAGGAACTTGCATATCTGTGAATTGGGGCATGAGTGGGATCTGCGGCTATTCCTTTATCTATAGCGTCTTTTGCTTCATGATAATTTTTTCCTTGTAACCATACTCTAGACATTTTTTCATAGGTTTTACCAGATTTTTTATTTATTCTTTCTGCATTTTGAAGTGCATTCATTGCATGCCCCCCTTCATTTTTTAACATATAAGCATCAGACTTTACAAAATAATACTCTGGATTGTCTTTAATTTTAGATTTTTCTAAGGCCAAATCAATATTCAAAATTGCTTCCGCTGGATCATTTGCATTCGGGAACATAGTATATGCTTCAGCAATTCTATATAATACATCAGTATTTTTGGATTTTGTAGCTTTTTTTACTTCGTCAAAGATTAACTTTGCTCCCGCAAAATCTTTTGAAGCCAATTTTACCATACCCAATCCAATTTGGTTTAGAGGATCCCCTTTTTTGTCTAATGTATTTCCTTTTTCAAATGCATCTTGTGCATTTTTTAAGCTTTCTGGGGTTATACCTTCTGGGCTTTTCAGTATAGCATACCCTTTGTAGAACAAAGTTTGCGTTGTGGCACTAGTTTCCGCAAGCTTGTTAAAAGCTTGAGTAGCCGCAACAAATCTTTCTGCATCCAAGTGCTTTATGGCTTCATCTAAAGTTTGGGCACTAAGAAAATTAGGCAACGTAACAACTAATATAGCTGCTATGGCATAAGTTTTGATAATTTTCTTCATCTTCTTTCTACAAGTAATAAGGTAATTTGTTTGAACAATGTATATTTTGAACCTGCAATTTAAATATTTTTATTGATTTGAAAAAATCATTTCTCTAATATAATTTTGTATTTATCCATTAGACTATTCTTAAAACGATAATTTGTTAACAAATTGTTAAAAACTAAAGAAATTCATAAAAATATTATTTATTTTTTTGTTTAATGGCTCTGTATTTAAAATATATTCTTTAGGAATAATATAAAAGGGAACCAATCCCATTTTTTCTGTAACAAGTTGGCCAACTTTTGAGCAACTAAATCTAATAAAGCCGTTTTCTACACCCCAGTTTTTAGATAGTGTGTGAATGAAGATGAATCTTTCTAATGGATAATTTCTTGCTTTTAAATTTTTCAAGCTTGGTTTAAAATAATTCTGAGAATTTTTTAATGAGACGCCTAATATTTTCACGCTATTTTTTAGTTTCATATCCTCAGAATCGTCCGTATCACTTATCCAATTATATCCAATAAATCCAATGGCCGTTTGATCTGCTTTGATTTTTTCGAATACATTCAAATTCCCTTCAGCAGCATATATATTATTTATATTTATTTCTTTAATCTCTAATTTGTCCATTATTGAATTAAGATTGCTCGAATTGCTTTTATCAAATATTAGTTTAGTTTTTGAGGTTTTATCTGTAAGCAAATATTTTAGTTTTTCAAGCGAAATTGTAGAATCTTTATTGTCTTTATTAACGATTAAAGCAACTGCATCAATTGCCATACGGGCAGGATTGTATTTAATACCTCTCGAATTCATTACTTTTAGTTCATCAGCATTTAAACCCCTGGTTGTCGCAGCCATTCCTACTGAATCTTTCAATAAAAGGGCTATTGCTTTTTGTTCTGAAACAAATCGAGGATTAATTGTTGTCATTGGATAGTGTATTTTATATGCACTTATTTGGGCTTTGATTACAGGAAGAATTGCTTCATCTATTGCAATAATTGCACTTCCTTTATTTATAACAGGCTCTTCTGAAACTGTTCCACAGCTCATAATAAAAAGATGAACACATAAAAGGAGGTCTATTTTTTTCATATAATGTATTTCTATTTTATGGTTCTAACTTTTCACAAACTCATTAAGTTCAATATTAAATACCATTTATGGCAATTTATTTTCAATTTAATAATTCTATTATGTTCAATTTTGTTTAAAGCATTTATCGTTTTAACCGAAAGTCTAATTTTTATGAAATTAAACCATAGAGAACTATTAAAGACTCTTATTTAAAGATTCCGATCTTTTTAATTAAGCAGCTTTGAAATTAAAGAAAGTAATTCTTTATTAATCGAGTCTTTAAACTATTGAACTATTAAAAAAAATACTAACTCTTTTTCCATTATGTAGTATAGAATTCAAGTTATTAATGAAAGTGATACTCTAATAGCTTCTTCCTAGCATCCAACCCTATTCATTTCAATATTTCTATTCTACCAATAGGGCCATCTTTTCTTACCACTAATTTTAAATACGCCATTCGCTTATTTCTTGCTCTTTGAGCTGCAAATGGTATTTGGGTGCATCCCAAAATGTCGCTATTAACCAGTTTTTTTTAGACATGGTTTTCTAAAATCCTTTTTTACTAGATTTATTACATTTTCCCATTTTTTATTCATATCTGTTACTCTAATATTGAGCATATTTTTTGCCCCTTT
>JANOMP010000386.1:0-2620 GCA_031420365.1 Cytophagaceae bacterium | reverse complement strand
CGCTAAAACAGCCGAAAGTGATAAAAATATTATTTCTTGCAATGAGTGTCGGATATTACCCGTATTAATCCTTCTATGGTCTTTTAATTTTGATATTAATTCTAAAAATAATGCTGTTTTTGTGTTTTTTTCTTCGAAAATGTTCATTTTTTTTCGAAGCCTACCAATACACTAATATACTATAAATTAATCATTTATCCTAATTTTTAAATGCGAATTCCCTGGTTGAGTTTTTAGAATATCATTATCTAAATATTTTTAATAAATTGTAATCCACTACCAAAGAATAAATTAAAAATCACAATTAGGAAATCCTTCTACTCTATTAAATGCAGGAGAAACTACTAATTTTATTTTCAAAATTGTTGGTTCAATAATTAACAAAAAAGAAATTGAAGAAATCAACAATATTTCTTCAAGAAGCAAGATTAAAGATAGAATTTTAGAAATTAAAAACAAAGGCGGAAAATTTGAATTTGTGAAAACGCAAAGAACAATTTTTAGTAACAATTTAATTTTAATCGATAGTTTATTACCACAAATTTTGTCAAATATAGTTTTGAATTTTTACTCATCTTCACATTCTAATACCGAAGATTTAGTAAAATTAACAGAAGAAGAAAATCCGTTAAAGTTCGACACAACCGACAAACACCTATTTTACAGTTATAAAATCAAACGATTTTTAACTGATATTGCTTTGGGAATGATGCCGTCAAAAGTTTGGACAGGAGAATATGATGCAACAGGTGGTTATTTAATTGTGAAAGCAGACGGAGAAATTCTATGTTATCACATTTATAACAAAAACGAGTTCGAAAATTATTTACTAGCAAATACAAAACTTGACACAGCAAGTAGTTCAAGACACGGATTTGGAGAAATTTATGAAGAAAATGGAGAATTACACTTCAAACTGAACTTACAAATACGTTTTAAATAGACGGACGGACGAATAAATAAGGGCATCGCCTAATATCTAAGGTTTCGTTGCGTGCGAAGCACGAACAATGAAACCGCCTGTTGAACGAAATTTTGTCCAGCGGGATAGTCATGCATTTCTTATGGGTATATAGATTTTCAGGAGCCTTCATTTAAGTCAAAGAGGCGACATTCTTTGCCGATTTTTGTGTTAATGGATTTGTGTTTTTAGTTATAAATGGTATTTTAGGTTCTTATTCGTAGGTTTTGGGCATACCATCCCTTACCCGTTTCATGGCTGGCTCGGAGTGGGTTTGTTTTTTAGTAAATCATACCATTGGCAGGCGGACCTCGGTGGTCAAAGCCGACCCAATGTTTTTTATTTTTTTTCCCCACCGCACTTTTTTAAAAACAATTTTAAGCCAGCCCGCATTTGGCACATTTGGTTTTGCCCGACACACAAGCCGACCCTTCGCAAAACCAAAAGAGCCAAATTTTAGCCACCGCACAGTGAACGGTATAATTAATTATTCTTACATTTGCCAAAATATGACAAGTCAAAATATAAACGATGGAAAGCCAGTTTGGTGAGAGAATAAGAACACTTAGAGAAAGTCAAAATCTCTATTTGAGACAAGTAGCTCCGTTGCTTGAAATGGACACTGCCCAGTTGAGCAAAATTGAAAAAGGTTTGCGACAACTCAAAAAGGAACAAATTCCCATTTTAGCCAACATACTCAAGGCTGACAAAAAAGAATTAGAAACGCTTTGGCTTGCCGACCAATTGATGCGTTTGGTAAAAGACGAACCCACAGCAGACGAAGCATTGAAAACAGTATCTAAAAATATTAAGAACAGGAAATGAGCATAAACATTTTAAAATACGAGAGTGAAGTTTGGAAAACAGCCGACTTGTTAATTGGAGCAGGTATCAAGCAAAGTGATTTCCCAAAATATATGATGCCATTTTTTGCTCTCATAATGGTGGAGAGTAGGTTGATTAGAGAAGCCGACAGATTAGAAACAGAAGTTGGCAGAGAAGATATTGAAGATTTTATTGAAATATTCAATCTCGAAGGCTTGGGCTACAACGACTTTGTAATTCGCAAAAGGAAAACACTCAAAACCATTTGCCAAAACGACAAGACCTTTGATGTTGATTTTCATTCCTACCTGAAAGCATTTGACGGAGAAACAAAATATTTGTTGGGCGTTGACAAAGGCACAGAAGAAGAAAAGTTTTTGGACATTTCGGGCATTGCAGGGCAGCTAAAAAAGAAACGCATTTTGTTTGATATGGTAAAAGCGTGGAGTGAAATTGATTTAACACCATTTAATAACTCCGAAATAACTACACTCGAAGAGCACATCAAACGAAAGTGGGCTGACATCAGTGCCGAAACCGCAGGAGAACAATATACGCCTGATGATATTATTTGTTTAATCTCCGAAATCATTGCCACCAAAATTGAAGACAACGGAAAATTCCTAACCATTTATGACCCCACTTGTGGCGGTGGCAACTTGCTGTTTGGTGTGGAAGATAAAATACAAGAAATCTACCCCAACCGACCTACTGCCACTTACGGACAAGAATGGAACGGCACTTTGTTTGCCTTGGCAAAAATTGAAAGTAGGTTTAGAAAAGATACCGCCATTGAATACGGAAACACGCTTACCGACATTGGTAAATTTTGGG
>JANOMP010000385.1:0-1606 GCA_031420365.1 Cytophagaceae bacterium | reverse complement strand
CTAAACAATGAAACCCAAAAAAAAAGAATCTAAGATATAATATTTTCATATAAGAGGATAAATGGGTAATTTGTTGACGATTTTATCAGTAATTTTTTAATATTAATCAAAATTTGGTTTAACCATAATTCAAATTTAATTGTTGATTTTATAATTATCCTCTTAATATCATGTCAATTTTTTATGCAGAAAATTGGCAAATATTTTTAAATACGTTATTTTTTATTGAAGAAAATGGTCTGAAGTAAATTGATTTAAAAACTTGAATTCAGCAATCATCTTTAAACAAAATCACACCAATTTCCCAAAAGTCAATGGAGTCTCTGGCTCTTCAGTGGGTGTTCTGCCTTGTATTACTGAAAGTTTTCCGGTTTTTAAATGTGGCAATACCAGTTTTCCAAAATATTCGCATTCTTCAAGTAAAGGGTATCCAGAAAGTATGAAGGCTCTTACGCCCATATCCATATATCGGTTCATTTTTTCAATGATTTGCTTAGGATTTCCAACAATAGCTGCTCCACACCCAGACCTGGCTCTTCCAATACCTGTCCAAAGTATGGGTTCAATAAAATCATCTTTGTCTGCACTTTTTCTAAACTCATCTTGGCGTAATACTCCCGCTGATTTAGAATCTTGTGTTCGGTGCTTTAACATTTCGGCGGTTTCAGAATCAAATTTTGACATCATTTCTTTGGTATAAGCCAAAGCCTCTTCTTCGGTTTCTCGCACGATTACGTGTAGTCGCATACCAAAATCCATAGTTCTTTCATACGAAGCTGCCTTTGCACTCATTTCTTTCATTGTGGCGTAAATACTTTCTTCTGGCTAAGGCCACATTAAAAATACGTCACAATATTTTGCACATACTTCTTTTGAACCGGGTGAAATTCCACCAAAATACAAGAGAGGTCCTCCGTTTTGTTGATAAGGTTTCACAGGTTTGGCGTCCATGCTGAAAGTATAGATTTCGCCTTTGTGTTCTAGTCAGTCTTGAGTCCATGCTTGTTTTAAGATATCAATTTCTTCGCCACAGCGATGGTACCGCATTTCGTGGTCCTCTTTTGAGCCAGGCAAATCGGAATTTATGATATTTATGGTTAATCTGCCTTTTAAAATATGATCTAAGGTGGAAATATGTCGAGCCAACATAGGCGGATGTATTTCGCCTGTTCGAATGGCCGCCAACATATTTATTTGTTGTGTTTGCGGAGCCATGACCGCAGCAAAAGGCAGAACCTCTTGCCCAATGATGTAGGAAGTAGGCAATAAAATATTTTCGAACCCTAGTCTATCAGCCGTTTTCATTATGTCGCCACAGTGGTCATAATTGCTTCTTCGTGTAGGATCTACCGTCCCTAAAAACGCTGTATCTCCTCCGCAGAGGTCATCAAACCAAGCCACTTCGGCTATTCTATCCTGGGTTCTTATGCCTACTTGTTCAATTTTTTCGTTTATCATGTAAATTAGTTCTTAAGGCTGTACCAATTTGTATTTTCTAGATTTTTTCTTCTATTTATTTTTTCTGATGGGGGATAATTTTTTGCTAAATAATCCAAAATAATGGGTTCCGCAGGCCCCAAATCCCAAAGCTTTTGTTTTTGCTGCA
>JANOMP010000384.1:0-18706 GCA_031420365.1 Cytophagaceae bacterium | reverse complement strand
AGGGGCAAAAAATATGCTCAATATTAGAGTAACAGATATGAATAAAAAATGGGAAAATGTAATAAATCTAGTAAAAAAGGATTTTAGAAAACCATGTCTAAAAAAAACTGGTTAATAGCGACATTTTGGGATGCACCCAATAAAAAATAAAAATGAATTTATGTTTGATAACATTTAATTGGGTAAATTGAGAAGAAATTTAGGTTTTTTTTCAACCTTAACTCATTGTCCTAAATGTGGGGAGTATTATAGAAATCCGAAGCTGTTCAGCATTTCAACAATTTAATTTTCTGCCTCATTTACTTTCTTTACAACAGCATTAAACACTTGTTGACGAATTGGGTTTAGATTATAATATTCACCCTTACCCAATAAGTCCATATTTTGACGATTAATAAGCAATATAACCGAAATGTTATTTTGGGGAACAACGGCAATGCTGGTTCCTGAAAAGCCTGTGTGGCCAAAAGTTCCTTTGGGACCATTTTTCATAAACGGATTTTCGGGATCCATCATCCAACCTAAACCATTTTTAAAATCATCTTTTGTTAAAAATAATGCGATTGTTTTTTTGGAAATAAATTGCTTTCCGCCTATCTTTCCTTTGTTCATCAGCATGTCAACCACTTTTTGTAAATCATCAATGGTTGAAAATAAACCTGCCGCTCCGCTAACACCGTCGCCTGCATACCAGGCGTTGCCATCATTTGCCTCGCCCTTTAAGGTGTATGTACGCCAACCATTCCATTGGTTTGGGTCAATTTCCTGAAAAACAAAACCCAGTGAAGGGTCATGAACCATTCTCTTTTCATAGGGGTTCCCATGGGATGAAGCCGCAATTTTTGCAAACTTACCACTCACAAGCGGATTGTATGTGGTGTTGCGCAGGCCAAGAGGCAATAAAATATTTTCTTGCATAAAAATATCTAATGGCAAACCGGATACGGTTTCTATGATTTCACCTAAAATAGCAAAACCAAGATCGCTATAGTGTCTTTCTTTACCAACGGGAAAGTTGAGCGGCAATTCCCCAATTAATTTATAGACTTCCTGTTTATTGGCAGCCCTGTAATAAAGGGGATACCACTCATAAAGACCTGAATTGTGCGACAGAAGGTTGCGGATGGTAATATGTTTTTTGTCGGGAGCATTAAATGCGCTTATATATTTACCCACAGGGTCCTCAATCTTAATAAGTTCCCTGTCAACCAATAACATAATAGAAGTAGTGGTGCCAATTACTTTAGTCAAGGATGCAATATCAAATAGGTGTTCTGTGGTCATCCGTTCGGGTTGGATTAGTAATTTATGGCCGTATTCATATATTTGGGCGTACCCATAAGCTTTTTTATAAATAATTTTGTTTCCTTTTTTTATTTGAATTACAGCCCCCGGAATATAGTTTTCTTCTACCTGACTTTTAATGATGCTATCAATTTCAGAAATCAGTTTTGTGTGTTTTTTATTTTTTACAATATTTTGGGCATTTGAAATGAACACAAAAACAGTCAAAATAATCAACAAAGAAATAAATTTTTTACACATAATTTTATTTTCTAAATTTTATAAGGAGCTACATTTTTATTTATTTTGTGTTTTAGCTTCCATATTTTTGGGGTTATAACCCAACATAGGCCCAACTGATTTACGCAGAAGCAATTCCGTAAAACCTTCTTTTACGAAATTATCCAATTCACCCACAAGTTTAAAACCAAAGTCGTAATAAAGTTTAGTTGCGCCTTTATTGAAAGACGACACACAGATAAAAATATTGGGTGAATAGTGTAAAATTGTATTTTCACAAAATTGAAGTAATTTTTTCCCAATTCCTTTTCCCCTGAAATCCTCGCTTACGCATATAGTTTGAACATATCCTTTAAAAGTTCCTGTAGTTTGAAGGATAACAAAGCCAGCCACTTTTTGATCAATTTCCGCTATATAAATTTCTTTAAATGGACCCTCAAATGCCGGCAAGCATTGTTCAAAATTCATCTCAAGCGTAATCCAAGGATCTGTTGAGCTCATCATGTGTGCGCAAATGCGTTTAATATTTGAATCTTCAGTGGGACGGATAATCATTTTTTCTTCCATTTTAGATAGTTTTCTTTTTGATGATGAATAAAAATATAATAGTCAATATGGCATTAACTAAGATATTCATAAATCCAAAATCAAACTGATAGGTGTATGTAAAGTATACATTAAGCAAATAGGTAGTTACAGCCGCCGCCACCGCTGCCAAAGGAACCCATTTTTCCTTAAGGCTAATATTCGTAAATAAGCCAGTTAAAAACAAACCTAAGAGAGGACCGTAAGTATAACCTGCAATTTTGAAAATAGTGTTAATAATGGCTCCTTGGCTGTTCCAAAATAAAATTACAATCAGGAACATTATTACATTAACGCCAATTAATACCAAGTTTTTTATTTTTTTTCTGGCTTTATGAGCTTGTTTTTCAAAATCAAGAAAATCATAACTGAACGAAGTGGTTAGTGCTGCAATGCAGGAATCCACACTGGCAAAAGTTGAGGCGATAACACCAATAAAAAACGCTATTGCCCCAATTTCCCCAAAATAGTTTAGGGATAAAAGCGGGTAGAGATTATCAGTGTTGGTAAATTGTCCGTTTTGCGTAGCAAGATGCACTCCCTTTTGTTCAGCAAATATATAAAGTAAAATACCCAACCCTAAAAACAGGGTTTGTGCAAAAGCAATGAAAAAACTAAAAGCGAGCACATTTTTTTTGGCGTCTTTTGCTTTATTTATGGTGAGTGTTTTTTGCATCATACTTTGGTCAAGACCAACCAAAGCAATGGTAATAAGCATTCCGGAAATAAATTGCTTAAAAAAATTAGTTCCTGAATGCATATCCCAATTAAATATTTTTGAATTAGGATGGTTCACAATTGAGTTAAACATTTGGGAAGCGGAAAGACCCAGTGAATTTTTTATAGTAAAAATCGAAATAATGATTACCGAAATTAAAAAAAATGATTGTAAAGCATCTGTCCACACAATTGTTTTAACCCCCGATTTATTAGAATACAGCCATATCAATAGCAATACCGCAATAATGGTTGCAAAATAGGGAATGCCTAGCTCGTCAAAAAAGGCAAATTGCAATATTTTTACGGAAAGCAATAGCCTGAGCGCAGCTCCAAAAGACTGGGAAACCAGAAAAAACAGGGAGCCGGTTTTATAGGTGATATTTCCAAAGCGAACGTTTAGATATGAATAAATAGAAACAACTTTTAGTTTAAAAAAAATTGGTATCAAAATAAAAACAATAAAAAGGTAACCCACAATGGTTCCAAGAATAAACTGGAAATAGAAGAGGCTTTCATTCCCCACATTTCCTGGAATTGACACGAGTGAAACTGCGGATATTCCTGAACCCACCATCCCAAAAGCAACTAAAAACCAAGGAGACTCCCTATTGCCGTCAAAAAATGTACTGTCCCCAGTATGTCTGGAAGTGAGCCATGAAATTATCATTAGGAGAGAAAAGTAAAGAATAATGATAAGAAATAAGAGGGTTACATTCATTGTTAAATAGTATTAAATTAAAATTCAGATTGCTAAATGTTGGTTGTAATAAGTTTAATTACATTAGGGCATCTCTAAAAACTCGATATTTTTCTTTTAATAACTATTTTAAGGAACTATAACTTTCATTAATCCTTTTTGGGCACAAAGGGTATTAAACGATTTCACTTCTTTATTAATGATCACCTCCATTTCAGTTTTGTAAATATTCCATTGAGCATCTAATTCAGCCATTTGAAGCTTTTGCCCTTGGGTTACTATTGGTAAATTGGAATCCACTTCGCCTCGTAAAAATATATAATCAGCACTAATCATGTTTCTAAAATTTATGATGTCGTCATTAGATTCGGCTTTGTTTTGGACCAATTTGTCTTCCCAAATTTTTATTTTCTGTATTATTTCTTTCCCCAATTCTACTATAGTTATTAATTCAGATTTGTTTTTTAGTAATGAATTTACTTCAGAAATTTGTTTTGAAATTTTTCTCACTTTGGCTACTGCCCCATGAATCTCATTAATGCTGGTTTCTATTTCTTTCAAAACTTTTTCTTGTTCATTGTATTCCGAAATAGTTGCTTCAAACCTTGGGTCTCCTTTTATGACAGTCTTTACAGTTTTTGATTGTGTACCAAAAATAAACTTTGCGTAATAAACACCAGGCGACATTTTTCGTCCGTCATAGCTTCCTTCAATAAATACTTTTGCTATTCCATTTATTGTTTCTGCTCGCATATTCCAAACAAAACGATTTAATCCTGGCTTTAAAAGAAGGCTTGGGTCTGGCGAAGGTCCTCCAGGATATTCTTCAAATTCCTCATTTTTCGTGCTAGAATATTCTCTTACAAGTTCCCCTTTTTCATTTGAAATCTCTAAAATCAATGTGGCATTACTATCTATTTTTGAAGGTAAATTATAATAAAAAACTACTCCAGACGACGGATTTGTGCCAATAGCAGTTTTTGAATCGTCATTATCTTCAGAAACGTAATCTAAACTACTTCCTCCCGAAACTCTGTAAGCGGCTTCTGGTATGAATACTGTCAAACTATCTTTTGATAAACTACCATTTGTTTGACGCAAAGGACCTAGGTCGTCTAAAATCCAAAACGATCGACCTTGAGTTGAAGCAATTAAATCGTTTTGATGAATTTTTAAATCTGTAATAGGTGTAATAGGTAAATTTAGTTGCAACTTCTTCCAAATTTTTCCACCATTATAGGAAATGTAAAATCCATTTTCGCTTCCCGCAAAAAGCAAATCTTTCCTTTCAGTATCTTCTCTAACTACACGCACGTACGCTCCGTAAGGTATGCCATCGGTTATTTTTGTCCATGAATTGCCGTAGTCATTTGTTTTATAAATAGAAGGGCTAAAGTCATTCAATTTATATCTATTAGTAGTTATATAGACTACAGCGTTGTTGTGAGAAGAAACCTCAATGCTATTTATCAAGCAATCTTCTAGTCCCGAAGGGGTAACATTGGTCCAAGTTTTTCCATTGTCTTTGGTAATATGTACAAAACCGTCATCACTTCCTGACCAAAAAACTCCGGGTTCTTTAGGCGATTCTAGTAAATAAGAGATTGTTGCATAATTTTCCCCACCAGCTCCTTCATTAGTATAAGGAGCGCCTCCAAGACCTAATTTTGTAGTATCTTTTCGAGTTAAATCTGGAGAGTTTTCTGTCCAAGATTTTCCCATATCTGTACTTTTTAACACTACATTCCCCGCATGATAAAATGCGTTTTCTCTTTGTGAATAGATAATTGGAGCATTCCAATTAAACCTATATTTCATGTTTTTTGCTTTCAAAGCTTGGTATTGAATCGGCCGAGACATAACTCCTTTGCCTTCTTTAGTGTGGGCATCAAACAGTTCAATAGTTCCTTGGTAGCTTCCACCCATTGAAAAGCGAGGAGAGTCTGGATCAAAAGCGATAAACGCACTTTCTCCTCCCGCAGCAAAAGTCCAATCTTTTTCAGCAATTCCATATCCGTTTGTTACTCGGCTTGGAATTTTTACAGAAGAGTTGTCTTGTTGGCCTCCATAAATTGAATAAGGGAAGGTATTGTCGGTATTAATTCTATAAAATTGGGCAGTTGGCATTTGATTTTGCTTTGAGAAACTTTGGCCGCCATTAAAACTAACTGCTGCCCCACCATCATTTGCCAAAACAAAGTTTTTTCCATTATTAGGGTTTATCCAAAGGTCATGATGGTCACCATGTGTAGTGTTGAAAACCTGCTTGAAAGTTTTTCCTCCATCTATAGATTTTAAGGCAGGTGAATTTAATACATATACAATATTCTCATTGGTGGGGTCAGCAAAAATTTCAATATAATACCATGCTCTTTGTACCGTTCTATGGTCTTTACTAATTCTGTTCCATGTTTTACCTTCATCTTCAGATTTAAATACTCCACCTTGCTCTTTTTCAGTATCAGATTCAATTACAGCAAAAAGTAAACTGGAGTTTGCTCTAGAAACCACAATTCCCATTTTTCCTTTCTCTTTGGGTAGTCCTTTTTCCATTTTTTGCCAAGTCTGTCCAGAATCAGTTGATTTATACAAGCCGCTTCCTTTTCCTCCACTCACCATTTGCCAAGGTAATCTGCGATGATCCCACATAGCAGCATACAAAATTCTAGGGTTGTTCATGTCCATAGATAGGTCTGAGCATCCCGTATTGTTATCCACAAATAGGGTTTTTTCCCAAGTTTTCCCACCATCTATTGATTTGTAAATTCCTCTTTCTTCAGATTGGCCATGCAGAGCTCCCTGTGCCGCTACAAATACTATTTCTGGATTTTGAGGGTGAATACTTATTCTGGAAATATGTCTAGTTAAATCTAATCCTACCTTTTTCCATGTTTTACCAGCATCTGTTGATTTATAAACACCGTCACCGTAAGTAGTCATTACACCACGAGGAGCATGTTCGCCCATACCAACGTATACTACATTTGGGTCTGATTCAGAGACTGAAATGGCTCCAATCGAGCTTGTTTCAAAATAACCGTCAGAAATGTTTTTCCATGAAATTCCAGCATCGGAGGTTTTCCAAAGCCCCCCTCCTGTTGTGCCCATATAATAGGTAAGATTATCGCCAACTACTCCACTTACCGCTACAGACCTACCCCCCCTAAATGGTCCAATATTTCTCCATTTAAGGGAAAAAAATGTGCTATCTAAATTTACTTTTGGTATTTCTTTTATTACAACTTCTGAAAGTTTCTTTTTTTGTGCGAAAGTTAAAATATTAAGGCTTAATAAAAGCATTAACATCACATAGTTCTTCATAAGGCTTAGTTTTTTTGTTAAATTAAATAAAAATCAAATATAAGGAAGGAGTGCAAAAAGTGAAGATAGAAAAAAAAAAATATTTATGTGATAGTAGTATAAGTGATAATTGGAAAAAGTACAGCCTCTGAATTGCAACAATAAAAAAAGAAAATTTAAATTAGTAGGATAATTATTTTCTAAATCAAGAGATAGTGCTATAATCTCCACTAGCAATCTCCATTAAACATTTTATATTTGGTATTATTTGTACGTTTTTTCGTAGTTCTAGCCCTTGGCCAATCACTTGATAACCAGTAGTTAATATGTTATATTCTGAAAAAATATCTGCCAAATTATTAAGATAATTTTGAACTTCATTCTGTCCAGGGGTCGAAGTGATAGCAGTATAAATATAGTCAGGTTTGTGATAATTTACAACATGGCTTAGCTCTAAAAGGGGTAAACTTTGACCAAGATAAACGACTTTATTGTTTCTTGATCTTAAAATATAACTAGCGAAAAGCAGCCCGATTTCATGGTATTCGCCCTCGGGTGTGTAAAGTATATATTTCTTTGAATTTTCTGAGGCTCTAATTACTTGACCATCTATAGCCACCACCATTTTTTGACGAACTAGATTAATAATAAAATGCTCATGAGCAGGCCCAATGCTATTCGTAAGCCATAATGTCCCAATTCGTGTCAGAAATGGATAAATTATATTAATCATGGTGTTCTCAAAACCAAATTGTAATACATTGGTGGACATTACTTTTTCAAATCTTTCTTCATCCATATCTATCATTGCAATTGTTAAAGAATGAATTTGATCGGGGTAACTTAATTGTTGATCTGAAATTTTTAAAACCTCTCTAGATAGTTCATCTACTGTAAATTTAGCTATATCAGAGATTTTATGACCATGTTCTTTTAACAAAGAAATATTCAATACTAGTTTTAAATCGCTATCATCGTAAAGCCTAATGTTGGTATCGGAGCGTTTTGGATTTATTATATTATATCGTTGTTCCCATATGCGAAGAGTGTGAGCTTTTATACCCGAAAGACTTTCTAAATCTTTTATTGAATAATTACTCATTTAAGAATTTATTTTTATAGTAATATTGAAAATTATCAGTTTTTAACAAATCTAGGTATGTAATTGTTTTATAAATAGGAAATTTGACTCAAGAAAAGCTAAAATTTTTAATTTTTAGTAAAGTTTTTCGAAAATATTTAAAAGGAATTGACATCATCTCTCGTATTATTTATTTAAAAATCTTTTTGGAAAGAGAAAATGCCCATTAAAAGTCCAATTTAGATAAAATTTTATTTAACTTTAAATTTATATAAATCTTAGAAAAACTTGCTTTACGACTACATTATTATTGGAGCGGGCTCTGCTGGGTGTGTTTTAGCAAATAGGCTAAGCAAAAACCCTAACAATGCGGTGTTATTGATAGAATCTGGCGGCCCAGATTCTAAATTTGAGATTCATGTTCCTGCAGGTTATGCAAAACTACATAGATCTGAAGTTGACTATGGCTATTGGACAGAGCCTCAAAAATTCATTTTAAACAGAAAAATATATTTACCTAGAGGCAAGGTGTTAGGCGGGTCTAGCTCTACAAATGCCATGGCATATGTAAGAGGAAATCATGCTGATTATAACGAATGGGCAGCTTTAGGAAACGTTGGGTGGTCATATATGGAGGTATTACCTTATTTTAAAAAGTCGGAGAGCAATCAAGATATTTCTACCAATTTTCATGGACAAACTGGGGAATTAAATGTTGAATATGCTAAAAACTTCAAAACCCCTTTTTCTGAAGCATTTGTAAATTCTTGTATAAACAAAGGTTTTGGTAGAAATGAAGATTACAACGGAATAAATCAAGAAGGTGCTGGCCTTTTTCAATTCACAATCAAAAATGCGAATCGATTTTCTGCCGTTGATGCCTTTTTAAAACCAGTTTTAGAAAGAAAAAATTTAAAAGTTCTTACAAGTGCCCATGTAAAAAAGGTAATTATTGAAAATGATAGAGCCCAAGGAGTGGAGGTTATTTCAAAAAATGGAGATTTAAATATTTTTAAAGCAAAAAAAGAAGTCATTCTTTCTGCAGGAACATTTGTTTCTCCACAGCTTTTAATGCTTTCAGGGATTGGACCAGAAGATGAATTAAAACCTTTTGGGATAGAAGTTAAGAAAAACCTAATTGGTGTCGGTAAAAATCTTCAAGATCATTTGTTCTATGCTGTTAGTGGGCTATCAAATATTCAAGAAGGCCAAAATCATCATTTAAAGCCGCTAAATCAACTAGCTGGTTTAATTAAATATTTTGTTCAAAAGAAAGGTATTTTTACAGCTAGCCCATTAGAAGCGGTGGCTTTTGGATCCACATCTTTGAGCCCAGATAGAGTAGATTTTCAATTTCATTTTGCCTCTTTACATCTTGGCAATGATTATTTGGCTAACATTTATGATATTAAAACCTTTCCAACTTCCGATGGATTTTCAATTTTGCCCACTCTTCTACGGCCCAAAAGCCGTGGTTATGTGGCTCTTAAATCAAATAATTCTTTGGACAAACCACTAATCCAACCAAATTTTTTAGAACACGAGGACGACAGAAAAGTTTTGATAGAATCTGGCAAAAAAGCATTAGAAGTATTAATGGATTACGGATTTTCGGCCTATTTAAAAGAAATAATAACACCCCCCAAGGGAAGTTCAGATGAAGCTTTTTTAGATCATATCTTAAAACAAGTAGAAACGGTCTATCATCCAGTTGGGACATGTAAAATGGGAAATGATGAAATGGCCGTTGTAGATGAACAGCTTCGTGTAATTGGAATTGAAGGTCTTAGAGTAATAGATGCATCTATAATGCCTAGAATAGTGTCAGGCAACACCAATGCTCCTGTATATATGATAGCCGAAAAAGGGGCAGATATGGTTTTGAAACAAAATTAGTTTTTAATATATGGAACACAAAAATTCAATTATTGAGGTTTTTGAAAAACAAAAAAAACATCAATATTTAGTGGCTTCTAGTACTGCAAAGGAAAGAAAAGAGAAGCTGAAAAAGTTGAAAAAGGCCGTTGAAACCACTTTTAGGCAAGATTTAAGAGACGCCATGTGGGCTGATTTTCACAAATCAAAACAAGAGGTGGATTTGTCAGAAATTTTTGTGGTGACCAGTGAAATTAAACATGCTTTGCACCATTTAGGCCAATGGATGAGTAACCAAAAAGTAGGAACACCAATGGCAATGATGGGCTCAACTTCTTATATTAAATATGAACCCAAAGGCGTTTGCTTGATTATTTCACCTTGGAATTTTCCAATAAATCTTACTTTTGGGCCACTGATTAGTGCAGTTGCAGCTGGAAATACAGTAATAATAAAGCCTTCAGAGATAACTCCTCACACTTCAGCGGTTATTAAAAATATTATTGAAAGTATTTTTGAAGTAGAAGAAGTAGCAGTTTTTGAGGGTGGAACAGAAACTTCAGTTCAACTTTTGGAATTACCTTTTAACCATATTTTTTTTACAGGTTCGCCTGCCGTTGGTAAGATTGTAATGACGGCTGCCGCCAAAAACCTTTGTTCGGTAACCCTAGAATTGGGAGGAAAATCGCCTACCATAATTGATGCTTCAGCAAATATAAAATCTGCTGCTAAAAGAATAGCTTGGGGAAAGTTCTTTAACTCTGGTCAGATTTGCATAGCTCCAGATTACATTTTCGTTCATGAAAGCAAAAAAGATGAATTTGTTATGGAAACAAAGAAAATTGTTGCTACTTTCTTTGGGAAAGATGCTGAAAAGTCAAATGATTACACTTTTGTTGTAAATCAAAAGCATACAAATAGATTAAAAGGACTATTAGATAATGCCATTAGTAATGGAGCTAAGGTTTTAATGGGAGGTAATCTAGACCCCGACAAAAATTTCATAGAGCCAACAATTTTAGCCGACATTCCTAATAATTCGGAAATAATGAATCAAGAAATCTTTGGACCAGTAATGCCTCTAATTTCTTTTACTGAAAACCAAGAAGTGATTGATTACATAAAACAAGGAGAAAAACCATTAGCACTTTATATCTTTAGTAATAACAACAAAAACATTAATTATTTTCTAGATAATACACGTGCTGGTGGAACTTGCATCAATAATAATGCGGTGCATTTTTTTAATAATGAACTTCCATTTGGGGGCTCAAATAATAGTGGCATTGGAAAATCGCATGGTCATTTTGGCTTTTTAGAGTTCTCAAATGCTAGAGCAGTTTTAAGACAACATGTTCCAGGTGCTTTGGAGTTATTGATGCCTCCATATAATAACTTTAAAACTAAGTTGATAGAGCTTACAGTTAAATGGTTTTAGAAATCATTTTGTTGCGAATGTATATTTATTGAATTCAAAAATGAAAATTACTAAGAAAGGAAATTTGAAAAAAAATCAAATTTCACTTACTTGTCTTATGCCTAAGGCTTCGAAATAAACTTTCCAATAGTCAGTAACGTTAGGATTGTTTTCTTTTGATGAGCTAGTGGGCTCAAATGGTAAAATCATTGTAATGGTAGCATTTGAAAGATTAAATAGTTTTTTGCTCTCTACATCTTTTGTGGCCCATTCTTGAGCTTGCTCATGGCTATTTGGAGCCATTTTGTGAAAATCTCTACCAGCTTTTACACTTTCTATCATATCTGAAAAATAGTAAGCCATAACATTTTTTGTGGCTCCTAATGCTGCTGAAAGCACAGGAACACTTGCAGAAACGTTGGTTTCTAAATTAGAAGTACCTGTATTTTTTTCACTCATTTTTTGAATTGCCATAGATAATATCATTTTTCTTTCCTTCCCAATACTCATTTTATAATTAGTCTCAGATGCTTCTAAGTCTGTTACGTTTAGGCCTTCAGTGGTCTCTTTTTCAGTTCGTGTAACCATAGACATACATTTCGATTTTGCTGTGTTTTCATGGATGTAATATATTTCTAATATATCTCCTACCGTGTTTATGTTTTTATCAATTAAATTCTTTAATGCCCCTTCATACTTATTTTTCACAAATGCTTTGCTAATATCTACGCTTTGAGTTTTATCAAAAAAGAGCAAAATATGGTTGTTTTTTAAGGGTTCTTTTATTTTAGTAGCGTTTTTTTCTGATAAACCACAAGAAATAAGAAAGGTACTTAGTGTGATTATAATTACAAGAATTTTCATAAAAAATATAATAATTTTAATTGATATTTTAAAGGTTCATTCCACAACGAAATTGATCCAAATTAATTAGAAAAAGGGCTTATTTGTTTTCAAAAATTATACAAAATGCAATAAAAAGAGTATTATTAAATGGATTTTTTTGAAGATTTTTTATTTTTAATTAATTGGTTCAATTCATCAAAATCAAGAGTATTTTTCAAATTTATCAAAATCTGGTTTTCTTTTTTCTAAAAATGCATTTCTTCCTTCTTGAGCTTCTTCTGTCATGTAACCTAATCTTGTAGCCTCCCCCGCAAAAATTTGTTGACCAACTAAACCGTCATCTACTAGATTAAAAGCAAACTTTAACATTCTAATGGCCATTGGGCTTTTTTCAAGTATCTCTTTTGCCCATTGAAAAGCTGTATCTTCTAATTCTTTGTGCGGAATTACAGCATTTACCATTCCCATATCAAAGGCTTCTTGGGCAGAGTAGCTCCTTCCTAAAAAAAAAATTTCTCTTGCTCGTTTTTGTCCTATTTGCTTTGCTAAATACGCTGATCCATAGCCAGCGTCATAACTGGCCACATTGGCATCGGTCTGTTTAAAAATCGCATGTTCTTTACTAGCTAACGTTAAATCACATACCACATGAAGGCTATGTCCACCTCCTACTGCCCATCCCGAAACCACAGCAATAACTGGTTTTGTCATGAATCGAATTTGACGTTGAACCTCTAAAATATTAAGTCTATCCCTACCATCCTCAGCACGATAGCCTCCTTTTTGCCTAGCATTTTGGTCGCCACCCGAGCAAAATGACCAGATTCCATCTTTTGTTGATGGTCCTTCACCAGATAATAATACCACTCCAATTGTAGGATCATGGGTAGCATCTTCAAAGGCATCATGCAACTCAAAAGTAGTTTTTGGCCTAAAGGCATTTCTAATATTAGGTCTATTAAAAGCTATTCTTGCTACGCCATCACATTTTTTATAGGTGATATCTTTGTATTCTTTAGCAATAGTCCAATTTATTTTATTCATCCATGTTTTAATAATAATACAAAACTAAGCATTGGTAGGAAGTCTTTTTCAAATTGATTTATAAATTTTAATTTACCAAAAGTCTAAATTGGGTTTCAGCATTAAATTGTTTAGGGGTTTTACCTTTGAAGTTTTTAAAAGTTTTGGCATTACAGGATTTAGAGTGGAGAAATATTATTAAATAAAACCTTTTAGAAAAAAAATCTCGGATTGTTCCATTAATCACAAAAACGTCCGTATGGAAATTTTTAATACCTGTTAAATTGCTAATAATTAGATAATTAATTTAAAAATTCATGGCGGACGGTCTTCAGGATTTTTTTTGTGAGTGTTTTTGGCTGAGCTGGCATTCCAGTTGGCCCGACATTCGGCTTTTTTCAATTGGACAGGCATACCTGCGGTCAGCCGATGCTGAAATTAAGGCTAACAACAAATTCAGTAAACAGGAATCATTAATTAATTTTATAAAATTCAGGGTTTCACTCTAAATCCTGTAAATCCAAAATCATAAACAAAACTTTTCGAATTTTGTTTATACTTTCATAGACAAAGTCTTTCAAAGACAAAATGCAAAATTTATAAACCTGGATGATAGAAAATAACGGATAATTTATTCGATATTTTTTTTGCTTTGTAAAAAATTGAGCATTTTTTGTATGGCAATTCCTCTATGGCTAATTTTGTTTTTTTGAATGGAATCCATTTCAGCAAAGCTAACAGTAAACCCATCAGGCATAAAAATTGAATCATAACCAAAGCCTTCATTCCCTCTTTTATTCGAAAGAATGGTTCCTTTTATTTCTCCTTCAAAAAAATATGTAATCCCTTCAAAAATTAATGTAATTACAGTTCTAAACTTTGCATTTCTGTTTTTGGAGTCGCCTAAATTTAAAAAAAGTTTGGAAATATTTTTTTCATGATTTGTTGGAATTCCCCCGTATCTGGCAGAAAATACGCCAGGTTCATTATTCAAAGTTTCAACTTCTAAACCAGAATCATCCGCTATTATATTGAGGGCATATTTGTTAAAAACATAATCTGCTTTTAATTTAGAGTTCTCTTCAAATGTGGCCCCAGTTTCTTCTATTTCGTCAAAACAACCTATTTCATTTAATGTTTTAAGATCAAAAGTATTACCCAACATTTGCTGCAATTCTAATACTTTATGTGGATTGTTTGTAGCTAGGCAAATTTGGATTTTGCTCATAAAAAAGGCTTTATGTTTTTATTTGAAGAAAAGGAAAGAGTAATTAAAAACCTTCTTTCATTTTGTCTGCATTTTCGGCAATTCTTAATTTTTCAATAAATTCTCCAACTTGGCCTTCCATAACGGTTGGCAAATTGTAAACTGTAAAACCAATGCGGTGGTCAGTAACCCTTCCTTGGGGATAATTGTACGTTCTAATTTTGTCAGATCGATCTCCAGAACCAACCATTGATTTTCTATCTCCAGCTATTGCTGCATTGTGTTTTGCAAGTTCTATTTCATAAATCCTAGAGCGTAAAACAGACATAGCTTTATCAAAGTTTTTAATTTGAGACCGTTCGTCTTGGCATTGTACGACTACTCCAGAAGGAATGTGTGTAACTCTTACTGCAGAGTAGGTAGTATTTACAGATTGACCACCCGCCCCTGAAGAACAATACGTGTCTTTTCGAATATCAGTCATGTTTATCACCACATCTACTTCGTCGGCTTCAGGTAATACTGCTACTGTGGCTGCTGAAGTATGTATTCTCCCTTGTGATTCTGTAGCAGGTACTCTCTGAACACGATGAACCCCAGATTCAAATTTCAATTTTCCATATACGTCTTCTCCTTTTACACTTATAATTATCTCTTTATAACCTCCAGAAGAAGCATCTGTAAAATCCATAACTTGAAATTGCCAACCTTGTGCAGTAGCAAATCGTTGATACATTCTAAACAAATCTCCCGCAAAAATTGAGGCTTCATCTCCACCAGTACCTGCCCTTATTTCCAAAAAGCAATCTTTGCTGTCATTAGGGTCTTTTGGAATTAGCATTTCTTTTAAGCTTTCTTCTAATTCGTTTCTCTTTGGTTGAAGTTCCTCTAATTCAGTTTTCGCCATTTCTCGCATTTCTTCATCTTTTTCGGTTTGAAGAATGTTTTTGGCTTCGTCAAGATTTGCTAAGACTAATTTAAACTTTTGATATTCATTGACAACTTTTTCTAAGTCGCGATATTCTTTACTAATTTTTTTGAATCGGGCCATATCAGAAACAACCTCAGGCCTAGTTATTTGCTGAGATACTTCTTCAAATCGCTCTTTAATGGACTCCAATTGTTCAATTATCATAATTTATTCTAATTCGGCCACAAAATTAATTATAAATAGTGAATTTAAATTTTTAAAGTTTCTAATTGAAGCTATAACGGCAGTATTTTTTTAAAAATTCAAAAATAGAAATTTAAAATCTATTATTGTATTTCTAATATTTACGACTCCTCCTTTTTGTTAATCTTAGATTAATAATTTTCATGAATCCAAGTTAAAAGTTCGGATGTTTTTATACGATATTTACTAGTAGAGTCTACAAAATTGTTATTCATAAAACTAAAAATAAAGGTTTTGCCTGATTTACATATTAAATACCCACTTTGGTTATAGACCCCACTTAAAGTACCTGTTTTAGCATATACAAAAGGAATTTTGGAATTGTAAGTGTTTTTCAAAGTGCCAACTTGTCCACCAATTGACATATAGGAATATATTTTTTCTTTTGAAAACTCATTCCACATCCATTCTAAAAGTACAACTAAACTTTTTGGAGTAAATAAATTATATCTAGAAAGGCCAGAGCCATCTACCCATTTAAACTTTTGAGGCAAATCTAGCAAGAAATTGTTTTGTATATTGTTTATACTCTGTTTTGAAGATATTTCATTAGAATATTTTCCACCTGCTACTAATAAAAGATGTTCAGCCAACATGTTGTCAGATACTTGCATCATTCTTCTATAAACAGTATCTACAGGTAAGGAAAAAAGTGTTTTGTATGGTTCAGTATGTTTTATTTTCATAGTTATAACGTTCTTTTTTAAAGTATCAACTAATAGATGAACAGTTAGGTTTGTAGAAGTTTTAAAAGGAATGTCCTGATTAAATTTATTTTTTGATTGGATTTCATAATTTGTGTAAAATACATTTTCATCAAATACTCTTTTTATTTCATAACTTTCTAATTCGGTTGATTTCAAGCTTGAAGCGAAATAAGAGGGATTTAAAGTCTGAAATTTAGCATTATTTGAAACTCTTAAAATATTTCCATACATAGGGAAAGCCGAAATTTCTGGTTGATAGTAATCATTGTAGTCATCCCAAGACCAGCCTAAGCCGAACGGTTCATTTTTAAAGTTTTCAGCAGAAAATGCAATAGTTTTTGATTTTGAGTTTTTCAAAAAAGCAAAAGTTTGGCTTAATGGAAAATCTGGATGTAAAAATGTGGGGTCAGAAGTTCCTAAAATAAATAATGTATCTTCTTTTTCAAAATACTTTAATGCGGGAATACTATCCCCTAAGGTTTTTAAGCATGCATAAAGCGTAAGGATTTTTGTATTTGATGCAGGAACAAAATATTTATCTTCATTTTTAGAATAGATTTTTTCTTTAGAAATAGGGTCGTAAATGTAAATGCCTACATGGCTATTTTGAAATAAGGCTGAAGTGTCAATTTTTTGTTTAAAAATTTCAGTATTTGAATATATCCTCTTTTGATTTATACAAGAAAAAAGACTAAGTGAATAGATCAATAATGATGTAATAATAAGATTTTTCATTGCATAAAAAATTAATTACTTTTGGATTAAATATAAACAAATAGAATATAATATTTTGGAAAAACAAAGAATACTTTCAATAGATGTGTTTAGAGGCGTCACTATGATTTTAATGACAATTGTAAATAATCCAGGTTCTTGGGATTACATTTATTCACCCTTGGCACACGCAGAATGGCACGGTTGCACGCCTACTGATTTAGTTTTCCCTTTTTTTGTTTTTGCAATGGGAATGGCTATTCCTTTTTCTAATAGTGAAAATTCAGGAATAGATACCAAAGTTTTTTTAAAGATATTTATTAGAGCATTACGTATTTTTAATATTGGTTTATTTCTAAATTTCTTTTCTAAAATCACTTTTGAAGGACTTGAGGGAACTTATCTGATGATAATTAGAATATTTTTTGCTGTATTAATTGGTTGGGCACTTTTAGGAAATTTTACTTCTAAAATTAAACTGTGGCTTGCTATAAGCATTTTTTTTACATTGATTTGTTTTGCTTACTCTGGTATTGAAAACTTTGCAAGTTTACGAATTCTAGGTGTTTTACAAAGATTAGGGATAGTCTATTTTTTCGCAATTTTGGTTTTTTTGAGATTCAAATTTAAAACACAAGTAATTATTTCTATTCTGATTTTATTAGGGTATTGGGCGTCGATGGCACTTATTCCTGTGCCGGACTTTGGTTCATCTAATTTCGAAAAAGGAACAAATTTAGCAGCTTGGTTAGATAATTTGTTGCTGGCAGGGCACTTGTGGGCAGGTGCAAAGACATGGGATCCAGAAGGCATTTTAAGTACTTTTCCTGCAATTGTAACCGCTTTAATAGGTATTTGGACAGGCAAATTAGTTAAAAGTAATATTCAAAACCTCAACAGATGGCTTTTTATTTATGGAATAAGTTTTATAGCCATAGGGAAGATTTGGGATTTTATTTTTCCTATAAATAAAGCACTTTGGACTAGTTCTTATGTTTTGTATAGTGCTGGTTGGGCGGTGCTAGTATTTGGGTTAATAAATAGTTTTCTTGCAAATGGCAAAACAAGCCCAATTGTTAAATTTTTAATAATGTGGGGAGTAAACCCAATGATTGTTTTTTATGGTTCTGGTATTATACCCAGGGCTTTGAATATGATTAAGGTCACTTCTGAATCTAAGGAGATTGCATTACTTACCTATTTATATGAAAAAGGATTAGTTCCCATCTTTTCAAACCCTCTTAATTCATCTTTGACTTATGCTTTGATTTATGCTGCTTTTTGGTCTTTAATATTAAGTGTTTTAGAAAAACGCAAGTTGGTATTTAAGGTTTAATCACCCCTTTTTTGTGATTTTTTTATTGATGTAACTCAAAATAATCGTAATCACGAAAATTTGTATACTATTTGGTTTTAGAATAACAGTACTCATTTTAATATAAATTTAAGCAAAAATAGATTTGAGTTTTAGCAAGTCTCATTTAAATTTATTTAGACTTTTTAGTAAATCAAAATGCTAAATATTAAAAAAGTTTAAAATCTATTTTTTTTACTTTATTTGGGGTTTAACCATATTACAAGTAATTTAAGCATATTCTTTTTTCAATTCTTCAATTTAAGTTAAATAGATATTCTGTTTAAAAATCTTAAGGTATCTCTTTTGTTAGCGCCAGTTTTTAACTTTAGTCCTTTTAGTGCATTTAAATTCAAGTATAAGGATATTATTAACAAGTAGCACAAAACTAGGAATATTAAAATGGTGTTGTTTATGAATTGGCTGATGTGCAATGAATTATGGAGAATGGCAAAAAATACTTTAAAATAAAATTTGGAAAT
>JANOMP010000383.1:0-32153 GCA_031420365.1 Cytophagaceae bacterium | reverse complement strand
AGGGGCAAAAAATATGCTCAATATTAGAGTAACAGATATGAATAAAAAATGGGAAAATGTAATAAATCTAGTAAAAAAGGATTTTAGAAAACCATGTCTAAAAAAAACTGGTTAATAGCGACATTTTGGGATGCACCCCATCCCTCTGGCATCCAATATCTTTGAGGGCTGCGGCTAGTAATAGGAAGGGGGAAATTGGCAGCGATGTAAAACCATGGAATAGTGCAATAATATTTGTTGAGCTTGGTGTTATTCTTGAAAAAATTAAATTTATGAGAATAAAGAATTTCTCAGTGTATCTTCGGTTTGTAATTATTGTTTAGTACCACTAATTATAAAAAAAGCCTCATATTTTCAAATTCTTTGAAATATTTTGAGGCTTTTTCCTTACAACTAGCTAATATTGTATTAGTTGAACCGATAAGGAGACCCTAAATGTCAATGATTTATTTGCGAAAAACCGATTGAATCTTTGTTAAATTAAGTAAAAATTGCTTATTTTACCCGAAGGATTTTGTTGGTTGTTTGCATACCTAAATATGCTAATTTCCCGTTATATTTAAAAACCAAACACTGGATTTGCAATTTTTTAATTAATATTTTTTATAACTATTTTAAGTTTGTCAAAGTAGAACTAAAAGGTGTATGAATTTAAAAAGCTCATCTTTGCTAAATAAATGAGCTTTTTAAATTGTTTTTTAACTTCTTAAGCTACTAACTTTACTTCGTAAAATGTGGAATGTTCAAATTTACTTTTCGCATACTCTAAACTAACAACAAATGTTTTTATAGATTTATCAGAAGGTAATTCAAACATCGCATCAGTCAATATAGCTTCGCAAATTGACCTTAAACCTCTTGCACCTAAATTAAAAACTATGGCTTGGTCTACAATGTAGTCAAGTGCAGGTTCTTCAAAAGAAAGCTTAATATCTTCCATTTCAAACAATTTTCTATACTGTTTTACTAAAGCATTTTGAGGTTCAGTAAGTATCCGCCTTAAAGTAACTTTATCTAATGGATTTAGGTAAGTTAATAAAGGTAAACGACCAATCAGTTCTGGAATAAGTCCAAATGATTTTAGGTCTTGTTGAGTAACAAACTTTAATAGGCTATCTTCATTATTAAAGTCTAAAGCTTTAGTATCGACCCTAAAACCAATTGGTGCTTTATTTATTCTTTTAGAAATATGTCGAGCAATTCCATCAAAAGCCCCTCCACATATAAACAATATGTTTTCTGTATTTATTTGGATTAGTTGCTGGTCTGGGTGCTTTCTTCCACCTTGAGGCGGTACACCAACAATAGAGCCTTCTAAAAGTTTCAAGAGCCCTTGTTGTACCCCTTCGCCGCTTACATCTCTTGTAATAGATGGATTATCTGATTTTCTTGCTATTTTATCTATTTCGTCAATATATACAATTCCTCGTTCGGCCAATTCAGGATTGAAATCTGCAGCTTGAAGCAATCTGCTAAGAATACTTTCAACGTCTTCACCCACATATCCAGCCTCGGTTAATACAGTAGCGTCCGCTATTGCAAATGGTACTTGAAGCATTTTGGCAATTGTTCTTGCCAAATAAGTTTTTCCAGTTCCAGTTTCTCCAACCATAATTATATTGGATTTCTCAATAGTTACATCGTCAGTACTTCTTGGTTGAGAAAGTCGTTTGTAATGATTATAGACTGCCACCGAAAGCACTTTTTTTGCTTCATCTTGGCCAATTATAAACTTATCAAGATATTTTTTTAGATCAATGGGAGGTTTAATGTCAAATTTTGGAGCATCCCCTTTTTTCTTTTTTTTCTGTTTTGAATTTACACCATGTAACTCTTGTTGGATTAATTCGTAACCCTGTTCTATACAGTGATTACAAATGTGTCCTTCTGTGCCTGAAAGCAGTAATTCTACTTCATTTTTTTTTCTACCACAAAAAGAACAATCTGGTTCTTTGTTTGATGCCATTTTCTAAAATTTTTACGAAATTAACGCTTTTAAATATTTAAACCAATTTGAAACACTTTAAAGCTATTTAAATCTTGAAACATTCTAATATTTTAAGCAATAATTTAAACTTTAAGGCCTTGGAATAGCCTCAAACGTTTCTTTATAATTTTCATTAATGGTTCCAATTATTTTATCCCAAAACATAAAGTAGAGTCCATAGTTCCCTTTAAAAAATTGATGATGCAGATTATGACTTGTAGATGTATTTAGCCATTTTCCAACTATACTTCGAGCAAAACTTTTTGGGTAAATCTCCCAGCCCAGATGACCATAAACATTATAAATTGTCATAAATAACAAGAAAGCCATTAAAATATAAATATGCAAAGGAATTAGAAAAGCAAAGACAATAAATATACCTCCTTGTACAAAAGCTTCAGTTGGTTGGAATGAAAAAGAAGCCCAGGGTGATGGATTGGTAGATTTGTGATGAACATTGTGAAACATCTTAAATAATTTTGGATGATGCATTAAACGATGTGTCCAATAAAAATAGGTGTCATGTAAAATTAGAATAACAAAAAATGATAAGAAAAAGTAGGTGTAACCGTATTGGTTTACTTCATAATAGGTTTGAGTATAAGGTCTTATGTAAGGGTTATATAAGAAAATTCCAATTAAAGTAAAAACAATGAACGTCAATAAGGAATAGCCAATTTCTCTAAAATAATCTTTATTTTGTGGAAATTTTAACTGAATTTTCGAAATACTTATTTTCTTTTTTAGAATTACATAAAATAACAAATAGGCTATTCCAGCGATTAATAAATATCTAATAATGTTGGCAAATAATACAAAAAGAGCCATTTTTTCTAAGGGGAGTTCATTTAACATATTTAATTTTTTTAATTACTTTATGTTTTCGAGTTATTGTCTAGAATAAAGTTAATGAGGTTTCTTCTTTAAAAATAATAAGGTGCAATTTTATTTATTAAAATCAAAAAAGCCCTTCATTTCTGAAAGGCTTTTTAATTTCAAATACTATTTTTTAAGGTCTATATAAAACCTCATCTATCAATCCATATGTTTTGGCTTCTTCGGCTTTCATCCAGTAGTCCCTATCAGAATCTGCTTCTATTTCTTCAAACGTTTTACCTGAATGCTTAGAAAGGATTTCATATAACTCTTTTCTAAGCTCGATGATCTGTTTAACAGTTATCTCCATGTCACGAGACTGTCCTTGTGTTCCGCCACTTGGTTGATGAATCATAACTCGTGCATGAGGTAAAGCTGTACGTTTGCCTGCGGCTCCACCAGCTAATAGCACTGCCCCCATTGATGCGGCTAATGAAGTACAAATTGTAGCCACCTCTGGGCGAACATATTGCATTGTATCATACATTCCTAAACCAGCATACACTGATCCGCCCGGACTGTTAATGTACATCAAGATGTCTTTTTTAGGATCTACCGATTCCAAAAACAATAATTGTGCTACCACAATATTGGCAATTTGGTCATCTACCCCTGTTCCCAAAAAAATGATACGGTCCATTATTAACCTAGAGAAAACGTCAATGGCTGCAAATCTCATGGGACGTTCCTCTATAATGTTTGGAGTCATGTTAGTTACATTGTGCTTCATGTAATCATCCATTGTAAGACCACTAATGCCTCGATGATGAACGGCATATTTTCTAAAATCGTCTCCTAAGTTCATATCTGTTTTTTCTTTAAAATTTTATTGAAAACTGAATTTTTAAATTAATAGTACCTAAAATAAATAAAGTCGGGAGAGTGAAATTCATCACGACTTTAAAGATAGAAATTTAAAACTATTATGCTTTGTATTTTTCAGAGGCTATTTGATTAAATTCTTCAACAAAAACAGTCTTAACATCTTTGCTTATTTTTTCTTTTAAAAAGCCAACTACTTTTCTTCCAAAAGCTTTTTCAAAATATTTTTTAGAATTCTCCTTGTCCTTTTTTTCTTCTAATTGTTTTTTGGCCATATTTTCTATAAAATCTTCCATGCCTTCAAAACCCCCTTGCCCTCCAAAATATCCTCTAATTTCGCTTTTCACTTCTTCTAAAATATCTGCATAAAGCACTTTTAAATCATGATTTTTCGCAATTTCTGTTTTGATTAAATCTAGTTTTAGACCTCTAGTAATGGCATCAAATTCTTTCTCAATATCTTCTTCTGAAGCTTTTCCATCATTTATTTCTAAAAGCCATTTTTTAAGAAATGCGTTTGGTAATTCTATGGGAGTGTTTTCTAAAAGAGATTTTTCAATATCAAAATCTAATAAAAAATCAGATTCTCTGCTGTAATTCGACATTAAGACTTCTTTCAATTGAACTCTAAACGCATCTTCATTTGAGGCCTTTCCAGGTCCTAAAACTTTGTCAAAAAAATCTTGATTTAACTCTGATGGCGAGAGTCTTGTTATTTTTTCGACAATAAATTCAAATTCTCCTATTAATGTTGAAGCCTCTTCATCAGATTTCCCGGTTGCAAATCCTAATTCTTTAACTGTTTCAAAAATAGATTGAATGTCGAATTTTATACTACTTCCTTTTTCAAGACCTTTAAAAATGTATTGGGAGCTTTCAATAACTTTATCTGTAGGAATTCCAGATTGAAATGAAAATTCAGTGAATTCTTGTTTTAAGATACCAAAAACCAAATCACCAATTTCTACATCTTCTGGCTCAGATTCTGCACCGAATCGTTTTTTCAAATCTTTAATTGAATTCTCTAATTGTTCATCCGATGGTTCAATTTCATATTGAATGAGAGTTGGTAATGCATCAACATCAATTGTGAAATCAGAAGCAAATCCTATTTCGTATTCAAAGGTATAGTCTTTTTGTTTTGCCCAATCTATTTTAAAGGCATTTTCTTTGGGTGTTGGTTCTCCCACTACGCGCAATTGGTTTTCTGCAATGCACCCATTTACAGCTGCTGAAGCGACTTTAATTACTTCATCAATTAAAACTCCTTTTCCATAAAGGTTTTGAATATACTGAATCGGAACATGCCCAGGTCTAAAACCCTTAACAACAGCCGTTTTGGCATATTCTTTTAATTTTTTATCAACGTCATTTTTGTAATCAACTTCGTTTATTTCTACTATCAACTGGGCTAAAGTAGAAGACTGCTTATCAAATTTTGTTTGCATTAAAAGTAAATTTTAGTTCGAACAGAAAATAAATTTAAAAACCCTTCAACCAATCAATGGTTTGAAGGGTTTAATGTACGGGCGGAGGGAATCGAACCCCCACGCCTTGCGGCACTAGATCCTAAGTCTAGCACGTCTACCAATTCCGCCACGCCCGCTCACAAACGAATATTTTTATTCATTTCATTTGGGCTGCAAAGGTAATTTAAATTTATTTTGATTCAAACTTGTTTATGGATA
Source organism: Cytophagaceae bacterium (assembly GCA_031420365.1). Classification (GTDB taxonomy): domain Bacteria; phylum Bacteroidota; class Bacteroidia; order Cytophagales; family Spirosomataceae; genus Leadbetterella. Next base: position 26,780 of record JANOMP010000383.1, on the reverse strand, counting down.
TTTTTTTATTTTTTTTGAAGTTTTATAATTCTATATTTATCAAGATTTTAGAATTAGTTAGCAAACTATTTTCACAAAACGAACTTTTTATTTTCTTTTAAAGAACCTTTTCCAAAATTCATGAGATTGGAGATAAAAAAGCTTTTTTAAACTATTAGATTTTGCTACTTTAGCATAAAGTAAGCTTTGGGCTTTCTGATTTTAAAAAATGATGAGTACACCTAATAAAATATTACCAGACAATTCCATCCCAAGTATCCAATACTATACGGAAGAAGAGAGAAATGAAATATCAAAGCGATATAGAAAGATATTAAAAACTGCTAAGCAATTTATTAAAGAAGGAGATACCAAACTCATTAGGAAGGCTTTAAATATGGCAATGGAGGCTCATAAAGAGATGAGACGAAAGTCGGGGGAACCCTATATTTATCATCCTTTAGAAGTAGCTTTAATTTGTGTGGAAGAAATTGGACTTGGTCCAACCTCAATTATATGTGCATTGCTTCATGATGTAGTTGAAGATACTACCATAACTTTGAAAGAAATAAATCAAGATTTTGGCCCAAAAGTGGCTCAAATTATTGATGGTTTAACAAAAATTGCTGAAAATTTTGAGCAAACACAATCTGCACAAGCTGAAAACTTTCGAAAAATGTTACTGACTCTTTCCGAAGATGTAAGAGTTATTTTAATAAAACTTGCTGACAGGTTACATAACATGCGGACACTCGGGAGTATGGCTAGAAATTCCCAATTAAAAATTGCACACGAAACTATTTATATTTACGCTCCACTTGCCCACCGCTTAGGTTTATATCAGATTAAATCAGAATTAGAAGATCTTTATTTAAAATATACGGAACCTGAGGTTTTTAAAGACATTTCTACAAAAATAAATATCTCAAAATTCACCCGAAAAAAATTAATAGATGGTTTTATGAAGCCCATTTCCAAACGACTCAAAGATGCTGGGATTGATTTTTATATTAAAGGAAGGCCGAAGCATATTTACTCTATTTGGAAAAAGTTATCTCAACAAAATGTATCGTTTGATAACATCTATGACCTTTTTGCGATTCGTATTATACTCAATAACATTTCTCCTTTAGAAAGAGAAAAAGAGAAAGCAGCATGTTGGCAGGCATATTCTATAGTGACAGATGAATATAGGCCCAATCCTGACCGTTTAAAAGATTGGATTTCCACTCCTAGAGCGAATGGCTACGAATCGTTACATACCACGGTTATGAGTAATACGGGTGTGTGGGTAGAAGTACAAATTAGGACGGAGCGAATGGATGAGATTGCCGAAAAGGGTTATGCCGCCCACTGGAAATATAAAGGTACAGATACTTCACTCGACAAGCCTTTAGACCAATGGCTAAATACTGTTAGAGACACACTTGCTTCTGGTGATAACTCTGCTATCGAGTTTATGGAAGACTTTAGAGGCAATTTGTTTAATGAAGAAGTTTTTGTTTTTACACCAAAAGGGGACTTAAAGGTGCTTAGAAAAGGAGCTACGGTACTAGATTTTGCATTTGAAATACATACGGAAATAGGTAGAAAATGTACAGCAGGAAAAGTAAATAGCCATCTTGTTCCTATAAGTTATATTCTTCAAAACGGGGATCAAGTAGAAATTTTAACAACAAAAAACCAAAAACCATCAGAAGATTGGCTGCGTTTTGTGGTTACTTCAAAAGCCAAAGCAAGGATTAAAGATTTGCTCAAAGAAAGCAATAAAAGTTATGTTACGGAAGGCAAAGATGTTATTACAAAAAAGCTAAAAAACTTAGGTCTAGAAGCAAGCTTGGAAACCTTTAATCAGCTCAGAGCTTTTTTTAATAAAAAAGACTATAATGAGCTTTTTTATTTTTTTGGGAAGGGCTATTTGCTTCCAGATGAAATCAAGAAATTTAAACAAGAACGAGAAGCCATCGCTAATCGTCAAAAGAAAATTGTAATTGACGAAAAAGCATTTAAAGATGCCAAAAGCTTCGAAAAAGAAATAAAAAAAGTAAAAGGCAATGATACTCTTTTGATTGGTGATGACATGCAGCAAATCGATTTTACCTTAGCTAGATGTTGCAATCCAATCCCGGGAGATGATGTTTTTGGGTTTTTGACCATAAACGAAGGCATAAAGATACATAGAAACTTATGCCCCAATGCTCAACAATTGCTTTCAAACTATGGAAACAGAGTTATTAAAGCTCGCTGGGCAAGTCAAATTGAAAAATCATATTTGGTTACAATTAATTTAGATGGTATAGATCGAGTTGGGATGATTCAAGATATATCTAAAGTGATATCTAGTGAATTATTAATTAATATGAGGGGCTTGTCTGTAGAAACTTATGATGGTATATTTGAGGGAAAAATTAAGGTATATGTTTTTGATACACAACATTTAGATATATTGATGACTAAATTGGAAGAAATTGATGGAGTTTCGAGTGTTTCAAGAGCAGATGTGGAAGAAAATTAAAGCTAAAGTTCGAAAATAAAATGGCCAAAAATATAGAACAAAAGAAAAATTTTATAATTTTAAAACTTGCTTACTTTTTATTTTTTATTTTATTTTTTAAAGAAATTGCTGCTCAAAATGATAGTTTAAAGCAAGAACTTTCCGCAAAAAGAGCAATACTAGATACAAAGATTTATAGAGAGGGCAAATTGATGACCCCTTCAAAAATTAAAAAACTATATTCTGAAAGTGGGTCTAATAAATTAAACAAACTGTACAGTCGGTCAAACTATTTTCTTTATCCAGGTCCAGTTTTAGTTGCAGGAGGAATATATTTAGGATATGATGCTATAAAAGGGGTGCCTATGCAGATTTTAATTGATGGCACAGTTTATAAATACAAAGAGCGATCCATTTTTCAATTGTTGGGAGGAATTGGTGTTTTTGCCGTTGGGGTTTGTTTAATTGAATATGCTAATGAATTTAAAGCAACCTCCGTGAAATTATACAACAATGGTCTTAATAAAGCAAAAAAAAGAGAGATAAGTTTTGGCCTAACGCCAAACTTAGGAGTAGGATTTAAAGCCAAGTTTTAACAATTTTGAAAAATAGGTTTTTTCTAACGCCAAAACGTTTATTTTTGCAGTTCAATTAAAAAGCTTTGAAGGGCTTATTACTTAATGGTGCCAGAAAGTAACAAAAATTTTCAAGCTGTAAAGCAAATTTTTACTGCATATCTTGAAAACAAAACCTTAAGAAAAACTCCAGAAAGGTATGCCATATTAGAGGAAATTTATAATCGTGGCGATCATTTTGATGTTGAAGATTTGTATATTTCTATGAAAAATAAGAAATATCAAGTTAGTAGAGCCACTGTATATAACACTTTAGATCTTTTAGTAGGATGTGATTTAGTTACCAAGCACCAATTTGGTAAAAATTTAGCTCAATATGAAAAATCGTATGGGTTTAAACAACACGACCATTTAATATGCGTAGATTGTAATAAAGTTTTAGAGTTTTGCGACCCCCGTATTCAAACAATCCAAAACATGGTTGGTGAGTTTTTGGGATTTGAAGTTATGCATCATTCACTTATTTTTTATGGTAATTGCAAAAAAAATGAGTGCGAAAACAGGTCAGAAATTAATTAAATTGATAATAATTTTTATAAAAAAAGTAGTTTAATGATTGATATTTTATTGGGGTTACAATGGGGTGATGAAGGAAAAGGAAAAATTGTTGATGTTTTAGCTCCAGAATATAAAGTTGTGGCTAGGTTTCAAGGAGGCCCCAATGCAGGTCATACCCTTGAGTTTGATGGCAAAAAACATGTTTTACATCAAATACCTTCTGGGATTTTTAGAGATGATTGTATAAATATTATTGGGAACGGGGTGGTTTTAGACCCAATTATTTTTAGAAAAGAAATTGCTGGATTAGCCAGCTATTCAATAAATTTTAAAAAGAATTTATATATTTCGAAAAAGACGGCAATCATTATTCCTACACATAGAATTTTAGACGCAGCTTATGAAAATGCTAAAGGCAAAGAAAAAATTGGATCTACACTAAAAGGAATTGGGCCAACTTATTCTGATAAAATTGCAAGACAAGGACTAAGACTTGGGGATATTTTGTCACCTAATTTTAAAGATAAGTATCTAAAATTAGTTGCTATTCATAAACAAATACTATCAAATTTTAATCATGAATTCAATCTTGAAGAACTCGAAAAAGAGTTTTTTGATGCAGTAGAATATATTAAAGAGTTCAATTTAGTAGATGGTGAGTATTTAATTAATGAACAACTTTCTAATAACACCAAAATTCTAGCTGAGGGAGCTCAAGGCTCATTATTAGATATTGATTTTGGGTCCTATCCATTTGTTACTAGTTCTAATACAACTGCGGCTGGGGTTTGTTCCGGTTTAGGAGTAGCCCCATCTAAAATTGGAGAGGTTTTTGGTATTTTCAAAGCATATTGCACACGAGTAGGTTCTGGGCCGTTTCCAACGGAACTTTTTGATGTTGATGGAGATAAAATGCGAAAAGAAGGAAATGAGTTTGGTAGCACAACCGGCAGACCAAGAAGATGTGGGTGGATGGATATTCCGGCTTTAAAATACTCAATAATGTTAAACGGGGTTACGCAGTTGATAATGATGAAAGTAGATGTTTTAAACATTTTTGAAGAGATAAAAGTATGTACACACTATGAACTTCCTGATGGAACTCTAGTAGATCAAATGCCTTTCGACATTTGCGATATAGAAATAAAGCCAGTTTATGTTTCTTTTAATGGATGGGAAAGCTCTTTAAATGAAATTACAAATTTTAATAATATGCCAGATCCATTAAAACAGTATACCGCCTTTTTAGAAAAAGAAGTTGGTGTGCCCATAACTTATGTTTCAACTGGGCCTGACCGGAAAGCTACTATGAAGCGTACTTCAGTTTTATGAACCGATATTTAGCTAATTATTTGTTTTCTAACGAAACAATTTTTGTTTTATCTCCTGACAATCTAGAAGCTATTGGTCAGGATTTTGGACAAAACATAGAAGAATTACCTTTAAACTCAATTGAATCTCAGATACAAAAAGAGACTATCGGTATTTCAAATCAAAAAGAAATTATTCTTCCTATTAATGTAATGCATCCCTTAAAAGATGTTGTAGTAGTTGTTAACTCAATAAATTCTGATCAAAAAGTTTTACTATTAAAAATTTTAAGTTCGGTCAAACTTAGCTTTGAAAGTATAAGTTTAATTGATGTTTCATGTAACACAATTAATATTCCAGAATCAATTAAAAAATCTAACATCCAAATACTTCGCATAATTTGTTTTGGGGTAGCTATTAGTAAATTAAATTTAGACATATCATTGTTTCCTTATCAATTAAAAACAGAAAAGAACTTAAATTTACTGTTAATTGATTCTCTTGACACTATTAATGAAAATCAAAAGGACGAAAAAAGACTGCTTTGGGTTGTTTTAAAACAAATGTTTGGATTTTAAGAATAGTTTTTAGTGGTTTTATAGCAGATGGGTTAATTATTAGTTATGAAAAAGTGGCCTCTTTTAATATTTTATTTTCCACAATTTTTTTCTCCTATATCATTTTGATGCCTTATTTATACTTGTTTTCTGCATTAAACCCTAATTCCGCATCTATTTTAGGTTGCCTATTTCGATTTTCATGAACAGGTCATTTGTTTTTTTTTAATTTCAGAAATGCATCAATGTCCTGATATTTTCATTTTGTAAATTGATTTTGCTATTTGTTTCTCTATTTTTCGATATTCGGTTTCATTGCTATTCGAAAATGTGCTTACCATGAAATTTGACCTATTTTCTGGTCGAGACCCATAGTGGCCATTGTACTATCCACCCAAGCTGCTTGTTTTAATAGATAATTTGCTACTTTATTGGGATTTTCATTAGAAAGTATTTTTCCATTTCTTTGTTTAAACTGTTGGTTTACTGAAAAAAACCGTAAGAAAAACCGTAAGAAAAACGTAATTGAAAATTAAAGTATTTATTTTATTACTAGATTCAAGTAATAAAATTTTTTCCAAATTAGCGTAAGTAGGATTATAAAAGACAATTAATGATTTGAACTTTATGAACAAAGTGAAAATTAGGACAAAGTGAATAATATTTATGGCAGGAAGACTTTATTCTTTTAAAAGCCAAATTTATATTTTTTAAAGAATCATTTTTTAAGACTATGATTAATAAATCGTACCTTTGCAGCCGATTTGAAGAAATTATTCAAATGTGATTAATAAAAAAATATGCTGACAGTATCGAATCTTTCGCTTCAGTTTGGGAAGCGAGTACTATTTGAAGATGTAAATTTAAAGTTTGTACCGGGTAATGTATATGGCTTAATTGGAGCGAATGGTGCAGGAAAAACTACTTTTGTTAAAATTTTATCGGGAGAAATAGACAGGACCTCTGGCTCCATATCGCTTGATTCAGGCGAGAGAATGTCTGTATTAAAGCAAAATCAAAATGCTTTTGATGAATGTACAGTATTAGATACTGTTTTAAGAGGTAATGAGCGCCTTTATGAAGTAATGCTAGAAAAAGATGCAATTTATATGAAACCTGATTTTTCGGAAGAAGACGGTAATAAAGCAGCGGAATTGGAAGGAGAATTTGCAGAAATGAACGGTTGGGAGGCAGAATCAGACGCAGGCTCTTTACTATCGGGTCTGGGTGTAACTGAGGATTTGCACCAATCGCTGATGAAAAACATAAATCCTACTGAGAAAGTTAAAGTGTTACTGGCTCAAGCTCTTTTTGGGAATCCTGATGTGCTTTTGCTCGATGAGCCTACTAACAACTTGGACATAGAGTCAATTTTATGGCTAGAAAATTTCTTAATGAATTTTAAGAACACCGTTATTGTGGTTTCTCACGATAGGCACTTTCTAGACAACGTGTGTACCTATATAGCCGACCTTGATTTTAAAAAAATATCACTTTATGGAGGAAATTACTCGTTTTGGTATGAATCAAGTCAACTAGCAGCAAGACAAAAAGCAGATCAAAATAAGAAAGCCGAAGAAAAAAAGAAGGAATTAGAAGATTTTATCCGTCGTTTTTCGGCCAATGTAGCCAAGTCTAAACAAGCTACTGCTCGTCAGAAAATGATTGAGAAATTAGACATTACGGCTATTCAGCCATCTTCGAGGCGGTATCCGTTTATTGGGTTTAAACCCGAAAGAGAAGTTGGCGATCAGATATTGATGGTAGAGCATTTGAGTTTAAAATCGGAAGACGGCGGTTATATTTTTAAAGATGTGAGCTTTCAGGTGGCCAAAAAGGACAAAATAGCGTTTTTAAGTAAAGACGGCTTAGCTGTGAATGCATTTTTTGATGTCTTAATGGGTAAAAAGCAAGCCTCTTCAGGTTCATTTAAATGGGGAGTGACCATTACCAAAGATTATTTGCCTAATGATAACTCCGAATATTTTAGTGATGCTAGTATGATTTTGGTAGATTGGCTAAGACAATATTCTGTAGAAAAAGACGAGTCTTTTATCAGAGGGTTTTTAGGAAGAATGCTTTTTTCGGGAGAGGAAGCCTTGAAAAAAAGTGCAGTGCTTTCTGGAGGGGAAAAACAAAGGTGTATGTTCTCAAAAATGATGCTTTCAAACTCCAATGTATTGCTTTTTGACGAGCCCACCAACCACCTAGACTTGGAGTCTATTCAGGCATTAAACAAAGGTATGGAAGACTTCGACAGTAATATCTTATTCTCTTGCCACGATCACCAACTTACCAATTCAGTAGCCAACCGCATAGTAGAAATAGGCTCAAAAGGCTGCTTAGACAAGTTAATGACTTTTGATGAGTATTTGACAGACGAAAAGGTAAGGGAGCAACGTTTGGCTTTGTATTGAAATTTTTTTAAGATACAATTTTAATTTGTAATTTTTCAACTTAGCGTTTGATAGCAATTACAAATCTGTCAAAATAGATTTTACAATTCCACCTTCTGTTGTAATTATTAAAGGATATCGATAAGTTAGGCTATAAAGAATGCTGTCTTTAACTGGCAATAACTGAAAATCTATTTTATACTTTTTTGAGAAATTATCAATTTTTATTAATTTAATTTTTTCAGAGTATATTCCAATCACAGGTGTTTTTGACTCTAATAATTTTGGAGTAATTTTTTGACAATGAATACAATTTGGATTGAAAATAAACCAAATCTGTTTCCCTTCTTTTATGTTACTGTTGGATATTTGAAGCCTTTGACCAACAAATACATTATTGAAATTTTGGAAATTAATAATTTCAACGCAGTTGATTGAGAAGAGAATTAATGAAAAAAGAATAGTAACTGACTGTTTTACTATGCCTTTTCTAACACTAGTACTTTTAAAACTAATGAAGTACATCAAAGCTAGTAAAATACAGTTTTTGGCTAATGTGATGAAAGGATTTAATTTTAATATATTTCCAAAACATCCGCAATCCTCTATATTTAGGTATACAAAACCATATATGTAAATGACTGTTAAAAATAGCGTTAACCAAAAAGAAAGAAGTACAATATTCTTCAAAAATATTTGAAGAATATAACCCAATCCAATAAAAAACTCAATTGCTGTAATCAAAGGAGCTAAAAAAATTAATTTTTTATTTCCATATGCCATCAGTAAATATCCAAAAGTTTCAATATCAATCGCCTTACTTACTGATGAAAACAAAAATATGATGCCAATTAGAATTGAAAGAATCTTCCGTATTTTATTATTGGAGCTATTTATCATTAAATTTTTGAATTTTTAAAATTAAGTCTGAGATTTCCTTTGTTTGTTTAACGGGTGCATTATTAGTCCAAAATTCATTTGAATTATTAAAATTTTTAAGTACATCGATGTCTTTTTTCATGTAGGCAGGATAATACCCAATCAAATTTTCGGGCTTAATTTCTTGAATGATATATAATAGTTGTTTGTCTATATTTTTATGTGACCCTCTCCCAACTTCCATTGTTGAAAAAATATTACTAAAGATAGATTTCCCGTTTCTGTCTATTTCAAAGTTTGTGTCAACTTTCAAGATTCGTTTAATTTTATTTACTGTGGGAAAAACATAGGTTCCTTTAATTTTAACAATATTGTCTGTTTTCGTTAGAATGGAAATTTCCTCTTCAAATATTACATTTCGATACTTCTTATTTTTAGGATTGCAAGAAATAACTGCAATTTCATTTTTTAGCCAATGTTAATATATTTTAATACTTTAAAATTGTAATTATAAGTTAAATCTGAATAATTAATTGGGAAATTATCTTGTTCATGAATTGTGGCGGAATGAAAAAAACTTGCAAATGTCATGTTTTGAGGCAAAGAAGTTTGTTTTTCAGTTTCAATGTATCTGACATTTAATGGTATCCATTTCTGTACTCCTAGTGAATTCCACGAAATATTTAGATACATTTCATGGAATTTATTGTACTTGCCAGAAGCGCTCGAAATTCTTTGATAATACGCTTTATATAGAAAACGTGTAGTAGTATCAGCAACTTCTTTTCTTATTACATTATTAAGTATTGCGATTGCAATGTTTCCTGAAACAACCTCATTTAATAGAATAACACTAGTTTTTAAAGTGATTTGGACATCCTTTTCATCTCCTAGCACGACAGTTTTTGCTTCGAATCCAATATGGCTAATTAAAAGTGTTACTGGAAATTCTTTGATATTAATTTGAAATTCTCCAGCATCATTAGTGATGAACAAATTTTTAGACTCTTTTACCTGTATGTTTACACCTCTGATTGATTCATTTGTTTCAGAATTCAGAATTATTCCATTGACATTTTTTTGACAAAATACATTTTGTAAAAAAAAAGCTAAAATAATTGTCAATCGGGTTTTTAGATTTTTCATTTTGTTTATTATATAACTAGTGTTACAAAACTTATAACACTAGTTAATATTTTATTTAATCAATATTTGGATTATCAGTACCACATGGAACCTTCTGCCTATTTTCCACCCAATCACCGCTATCATTATAATTACCCATGTCTACCCATTCTTCACCTCTCCAGCAATTTTCTAGCCTTTCCTCAAGCTCTTCCACTTGAAACATTTTAGCTTCTAAAAGCTCATTTTGTGTTTGTAATTTTTGCATAAAAATAATTGTTTAATTTTTTAAAGATGCTGTTAGTAGCCACAATTTGGTGTATCTTTTTTAACCAAATCGGGATATTCTTATTTAGAACTCTAAAACTCATATTGAATAGAAGAATATAAAAAATCAAGAGTAGAAGACATTTATTTCATGGCGAATGGAACTATACAGTATTGCCAAATTGTAAAACTTAATTACGGACAATTTCTAAGTAAATCAATGTTTTTAATTTTCTGGGCAAACACAAAGTTTGAAAAAACAAATATGGCTAAAATCCTTTTTTAATATAGTAGTGTTTAAAATGAAAAATTATTAATTTTAGCAAAAGAAAATTATTATGTTATTCTAAAGTAATAATTATCTACTTTTTGAAAACGAAAGTTAGATTTTTTATTGGTTTTCTTTAAATTAATTGTTTATTTTTTCGGAACAAATTTTTAAAATAGAAATTGTCTTATATCTTTATTGCTTAATAATTTTTTACTTTGAATGATCAAAATTAGTATTCAACCAAAATAACAAATATTTCATGGATTTATTCGGAATTAAAGAAGCACCTAAAGTTTACGATGTAGTGATTGTGGGCTCTGGAGCAGGTGGTGGAATGGCAGCGTATCAATTGGCAAAAGCAGGGGCTAAAGTATGTTTGCTTGAAGCAGGGGGCTATTTTGACCCGGCAGACCCCAAATACATTACCCAAATGAAAAACCCGTGGGAATCGCCAAGAAGAGGAGCTAGCACACCTTTACGCTCATTTGGTGATTACGATGCAGCTTGGGGCGGCTGGCAAATAGACGGAGAGCCTTATGAAGCTGTAGAAGGAACAAAGTTTGGTTGGTTTCGCGCAAGGATGCTTGGCGGAAGAACCAACCACTGGGGGCGTATCTCAATGCGTTTCGGTCCTGATGATTTTAAAAGAGGTAGTATGACAGGTATAGGAGACGATTGGCCAATTGGTTATGAGGACTTGTCTCCATACTACGACAAAGTAGATAAGTTCATAGGTTTGTTTGGTTCCAAAGAAGGGATGTATAATGAGCCAGATGGGCATTTTCTTCCGCCACCTAAACCTCGTTTGCATGAATTGATGCTTAAAAAAGCCGCTGGAAACATTAAAATTCCAGTAATCCCATCTCGTATGGCCATGCTTACTAAGCCTATCAACGACTCAAGGGGTTCATGTTTTTATTGCGGTCAATGTGGACGTGCCTGCAAAGCCTATGCCGATTTTTCTTCTTCTTCTGTACTATGTATTCCCGCCATGAAAACAGGAAACATGACCTTGATAAACAACGCCATGGTGAAAGAAGTACATACCGATCCAAAAACAGGTTTAAGTACCGGCGTGTCTTATGTGAATAAAATGGACTTAAAAGACTATCAAATCAATGCTAAAATTGTGGTATTGGCTGCTAGTACTTGTGAAACCGCCCGTTTGTTGCTAAACTCCAAATCCTCAAGATTTCAGAATGGATTAGCAAATGAAAGTGGCGTAGTCGGCAAGTATCTTAATGATTCCACAGGGGCAAGTCGTGGTGCTTTTATTCCATCTTTGATGGACAGAACACGCTACAACGAAGATGGAGTTGGGGGAATGCATGTGTATACCCCTTGGTGGTTAGACAACAAAACATTGGACTTTCCTCGGGGCTACCATATTGAATACGGTGGAGGCATGGGCATGCCTGGCTATGGTTTTGGAATGGGCATTCAATCTAAAAATAATTTATATAATGATGCTAACGGAAACCCAAAAAGAGGTGGAGGTTATGGGTCAGGGTTAAAAGAAGATATCAGAAGAACTTACGGTGCTTATATTGGCATGGCGGGTAGGGGCGAACCCATTCCTTTGGAGTCGAATTATTGCGAAATAGACCCAAATAAAGTAGATAAGTTTGGAATTCCTACGCTAAGGTTTAACTATAAATGGTCTGAAAACGAAATTAAACAGGCCAAGCACATGCAAGATACTTTTGAACAAATCATTCACTCCATGGGTGGAATAGCATTAGGTAAAAAACCAGATGCAAGTACCAATTATGGTTTGGCTCAACCAGGCGAAATCATCCATGAAGTAGGAACAGTTCGAATGGGTAATGATCCTAAAAAATCGGCTCTTAACAAATGGCAACAAGCCCACGATGTTAAAAACTTGTTTGTGGTTGATGCGGCTCCGTTTGTTTCTCAAGGCGACAAAAATGTTACTTGGACAATATTAGCAAGTGCATGGAGAACCTCAGACTATATTATTGATTTGAGAAAGACTAACCAAATTTAAATTTATAAAAATGAAAAGGAGAGATACATTAAAAGCCATATCATTGAGTTCATTTGGTTTGGCAGCACTGCCTACGTCGGCTATGGTCCCCTTGGCTCCTGAGCCAAAGGTATTTAAACCTGGGCCTGGTCGCACGGCAGAGGAATTAGTAAGAGACAAAATGCTTTCTCAGCAAGTGTTTTTAAAGCCTGACGAATTGCTTACTTTAGGTATATTATGTGATATTATTGTACCTACAGACAAAGTTTCTGGAAGTGCTACACAAGCAGGAGTTCCAGCATTTATAGAATTTATGTGCAACGACCAACCAGCCTTTCAAACACCATTGAGAGGTGGTTTGAGATGGTTGAATAACCATAGCAACAAACTTTTCGGGAAGCGTTTTTCTGCAATAACACCCAGTCAAAGAATTGAAATTGTAGACCAAATTGCCTATCCAAATGAGGCTAAACCTGATGTTAGTCAAGGGGTTGCATTTTTTAGTAGGGTTCGTGACTTAACGGTTACTGGTTTTTATACTACTCCAATGGGTTTTAAAGACTTGGATTACAAGGGCAATACTCCAAACTCTTGGGATGGAGTCCCTCAGGAAGTTTTAGATAAATACGGTTTAAAATACGATCCATTGTATTTTAAAGAAGATAAATAATTTCGTAAGCCTATTATAAAAAATGCATTTTTAAAAAGATGCATTTTTTTTCATTTAATTCTTGAACCTAGGAAACCATAAAACTACTATGTTTTATTCAAAACGCGACCTTGAATTTCAATTATACGAAAAATTAAAAATTGAAGAATTAACCCAATTTTCTTATTTTAAAGAACACACCATTGAAAATTTCAATCTTGTTTTAGAAGCAGCACAACAAATTTCTGAGAAAATGCTTTTGCCTTTATTGACCGAAATGGACAGACAAGAACCCCAACTAGTAGATGGCAAAATAAGAGTGCACTTTGGAATGAAAGCTATAGTTAAGAAATTTGGAGAAGATGGATGGATAAACGCAGCTTTTTCGTTTGAAGAGGGAGGTCAACAATTACCGCTTACACTTCTTAATGCCACCGCATTTATATTTCAAGCCGCTAATTATTCTGCTTCGGTATTCCCGTTTTTAACTGCTGGTGCTGCAAATTTGATACGAACTTTTGGTTCAAAACAACTTATAGATAGGTTTACTCCTCACATGTATGATGCTTCTTGGCAGGGCACTATGGCCTTGACGGAACCTGATGCAGGAAGTTCACTTTCCGATATCTCTACGATGGCTCAAGAGACTTTTATGGAAGGTGTTTATAAAATTTCTGGTCAAAAAATTTATATTTCTTGTGGAGACCATGATGCTTGCGAAAATGTTATTCATCTTATGTTGGCTAGAATAAAAGGTGCTCCTTTAGGTGTTAAAGGAATTTCGCTTTTCGTAGTACCTCAAAAAAGAATAATAGGGGATTTCTTAGTTTCTAACGATGTAATTACTGCGGGTATTTACCATAAAATGGGATATAAAGGGGCACCAATTGCACACTTAATGGTAGGTTCTAATGACAATTGTGAGGGCTACTTGGTTGGTGAACCTAACAAGGGCTTGAATTACATGTTTCAGATGATGAATGAAGCTCGGGTTGGAGTAGGCATGAATGCTGCCGCAATAGGAACAGCCGCTTATTATGCTTCCCTTACTTATGCTAGAGAAAGGCCTCAAGGACGAAAAATACATGATAAAAATGCCAATCAACCTCAACAAAAGATTATTGTTCATGCCGATGTAAAAAGAATGTTGCTCTTCCAGAAATCTGTTGTGGAAGGATCGCTTAGCTTGCTTCTGCTTTGTAGCAAACTTGCAGATTTAGCTCATGTTGCAGATGGGAAAGCAAAAGAAGATGCGGCACTTCTTCTAGATTTTTTAACTCCTATTGCTAAATCTTATCCTTCCGAAATGTGTTGTTTAACTACTTCTGCTGCTGTTCAAATATTGGGTGGGGCTGGATACACAACTGATTTTCCTGTAGAACAATTTTATAGAGAAGCTCGCATTCATCCAATTCATGAAGGTACGACAGGGATTCATGGTATGGATCTACTGGGTCGAAAAATTTCCTTCAAAGAGGGCAAAGCGGCATTTTTGTTTTTTCATGAGGTTCAAGAAACTATCAAAAGAGCTATTAATAAAGATTTAAAAATTAAAGCAGATTATCTTAATTCAGTACTTATAAAATCACAGGAAGTCATAGGAAATTTAATGAGAAAATCGGCTTTGGATGTCGAAATTTATTTAGCCGATGCAACACTTTTTTTAGAAGCGATTGGGCTTATTGCCATTTCATGGCAATGGTTAGATCAGGCAATAATTGCAAAACAAAAATTAGAAAATGCCCATCTATCAGACCAAAGTTTTTATAATGGGAAAATAGCTACGGCTGATTACTATTTTGAATATGAATTGGTAAAAATTCACGGTTTACTAGAAAGACTTAATAGCGAAAACCCCTTAACTGTAAATATGAAAGAAGAATGGTTTTGATTCTCAATTTTAATGCATCTTTTTGATTCCTCAAATAAATTAAAAAAAAGTGAATTTTAAACATAAATTCTCAAATTTTTATTAATTTTAAAAAATCTTAAATACCAATTCTAATGAAAAAAATATTTTTTACTTTAACATTGTTAATTTCTTTTAGTTCGATTGGCCAAAAAGGCAAATGGGTAAATTTGTTTGATGGGAAGACCACAAATGGCTGGCATACTTGGAAAGAAATTAGCGTTAAAGGGTGGCATGTAATGGGCGGAGTCTTAATGACTCATGGCAAAAATGGAGATTTAGTGACAGACAAAGAATATGGTGACTATATTTTGGAATTTGAATTTATGGCTGCTCCAAAAGGAAATAGTGGGTTGGTTTACAAAGTTATTGAAGATCCAAATAATAAGGAACTAAAATCAACGTATACATCCGGCCCAGAATATCAGATTATAGACGATGCCAATTATCCAGGAAAAATAACAGATAAGCAAAAAACAGGAGCAAACTATGACATTACTGCTCCTTTTAGTTTAACCGCTGTAAAACCTGTAGGAGAGTGGAATAACGGGAAAGTTGTTATTAAGAATAATAGAATTGAACATTTTTTAAATGGCACAAAAGTAGCAGACTATGAATACGGAAGTGTGAAGTGGGCAGACGATGTAGCAGGCAGCAAATTTGCTAGTTGGCCGTATGCTAAAGCTCATGCTAAAGGAAAGATTGCTCTTCAGGACCACGGAGATATGGTTTCTTTTAGGAAAATTAGAATCAAAGAATTATAAAAACTAGGCCGAAAGGCCTTTGTTGTTTAAACCATAAGGCTATGGAGGTGCTTGTTAAAAAGTTACTTGAAGGAAAAATAATATCTAAGGAAAAAGGGGATAAAGTTTTAGAATTTGAAGCCAAGAAGCCTCTTTCCATTTATTGGGAATTGCGTACTTTGTTATTTTTAGGAATTTCTTGTTTGAGCACCGGACTTGGCATTTCAATCTATCAATATATAGATACTTTAGGTCATGGAATTTTGATAGCTATAATTGCAATTCTTTGTGGTTTTTGTTTTTGGTATGCCTATAAAAACAAGGTAGCTTTTTCTTGGGCAAAAGTATTAAATCCTAAGTATTTATCCGATTTTGCACTCTTGGGAAGTTGCGTTTTATTTTTGATTTTAGAAGGATACTTGCAATTTCAATATTCAATTTTTGGAAATTCTTATGGCTTGGCTACTTTTATCCCAGCAGTTTTGTTTTTGTTATTTGCCTACATTTTTGATCACCAAGGAGTATTATCGATGGGGATTACCGCTTTGGGTTCTTGGTTAGGGTTAACGGTTTCTCCTAAAAATATACTTTCTACATTTGAAATTTCTAACAATCATCTCATTTTTACCGGAATTATTTTTGGTTTTTTTCTGATTTTAGTCGGATGGTTTAGTGAATGGAAAGATAAGAAAAGGCATTTTTCGTTTTCTTATTACTTGTTTGGGGCTAATCTTTGTTTTATAACGTTGCTAACCTCACTTTTTAGCTTTGACTTGAAATTTGTGTATTTCTTGCTGATAGTGTTGCTTAGTACTCTATGTATTTTTCATGCCCGTCAAACCAAATCTTATTTGCTGCTTTTAATGGGAGTGGTTTATGGTTATATTGGATTGAGCTATTTCATTTTTCATTATTTAAGCGAAGACGCTGCTATTACACTAGGGTATTTATATTTTAGTATTTCTTGTGGCTTGATTGTTTATTTTTTGTTTAACGTAAAAAGAATTTTGGTGATCAAAAAGGAAATAAAGCTATGAAAGCATATATAGAAAATTGGGTTGAAAATTTAAAATTCAAATCTAAATTGGAATCTTGGTTTAAAAGTAGTTTGTTAAATCAAGAGGAATTAGATCTTGGAAACAATTATTTTAAGGAAGATTTTTATAAACCCAACTGGTTTATTTTGATTGGCTTGTTCATTTTTACTAACATTGCTATTTTATTTACAACAACAACTTTTCTGGCAATGGTAGGAATTTTTGATAGTGAGATTGGCCTAAGCATTGCCTTGCTAATTGTTTCTATTGGCTCTTTCGTCGGTTTAGAATATTTCATAAAAATCAGAAAACTCTATCGGTCGGGTATTGATAATGCTTTGTTGTATTTGGCTTTAGGATTTTTATATTTTAGTATTTTGATATTTTTTGATTTTTCTATTTCCGTATATTATTTTCCTCTTATCTTATTTGTAATTTGTATTCCAGCTTTTATTCGATACTCCGACCCTTTGATTTCAGTTACTTTGTTTTTTAGCTTTTTTACTTTTGTATTTTTGTTTGCTTCTAGTTTTCCTTTAGGGAAAACAATACTTCCTTTTTTGTTAATGTCATTTTCTATATTGGTTTATTTTATTTCAAAAAGGACATTAATTTCGTTATACTACATTGATGCGTTGCAAATTATCGAAACGCTTTCTTTTATCGTATTTTATTTAGCTGGAAATTATTTGGTGGTTAGAGAAGCCAATGCTATACTCAACAATAATTCTCCATCAATAGAAATTCCGTTTGGCGTTTTGTTTTGGGTTTTTACTTTCACTATTCCTTTTATTTATATTTTTATTGGAATACAAAAAAAGGATAGAAAAGCTATAATTGTTGGGCTTCTGACTTTCGTTTTTAGCATTTTTACCTTTCGCTACTATTTTTCTGTTTTACGTTTAGAATGGGCATTTGTATTAGGGGGATTGTTTTTAATTAGCTTTTCTCTTTTAGCTTTAAAATATTTAAAAATTTCTAGATTCAATTTAAGTATTGAATATTTTGAAGCAACTAAATTTAGTAAGTTGGAATCTATTCTTGCAGCTCAAGCCTTTCAATCAAATACTTCTTCCGACGATAATTTGAAAATGGGAGGAGGGGATTTTGGAGGGAGTGGTTCGGAGCAATCGTATTGATATTTAGACAATTATCTGTTTTTTTTAACAAACTATTTTTCGGTTGGTCTGGTTGAAATGATATTTATTTTTTAATTCTGTTTTTTATATTTGGTAAGTGTGTTTTAAAAGAAAGAATTCGCTTAAAAAAAACTTTTACCCTTTTTCATTAATATTCGAAATAATTATTTTTAGGCCTCACCCATAGGTCCCCCAAAATTCATCGGGAAAGGAATTGGATCGTTGGATTGACGAATCTCCCCAAAATTTGTTTCGTATTTATTAATATTGTCTTGTAAAGCCAACAATAATCTTTGAGCGTGTTCAGGTGTTAAAATTACTCTAGATTTTACTTTGGCTTTTGGCACCCCTGGCATTAATCGTATGAAATCTAAAACAAACTCTGAATTTGAATGAGCGATCATTACCAAATTTGCATAAACTCCCTCTGCCATTTCCTCTGAGAGTTCTATATTTATTTGATTTTCTTCTTCCATAATTTAAAAATTTTGTTGATAATAAAGCTAGACACAGTACAACAAAAGTATGTACAGGTTTAATTGCAATTCATAATGGTTTTTACAAATACAGACAAATCTAAATATTCTTTGTCGATTTCTAAAATTTATTTATAATATCTTATTTAAAGGCTTTTAATAAAATATTTGTTTATTTTTTACCTTAATATCCCTTTTATTTGTTAATAATTAGACTCATAACTCATTATTTTACAATTTCTTAAACTATTGAGGTCCAAAAATTTCTTGTTCCACATTTTTTTTTATAATTTTGCAGCCCGAAACGAAAAACAATTATTCTGGAAAAAACCTGAATAGTGCATATTCAGTAAAAACAATTATATAAATGGCTCGTGATTTAAAATTTACAAGAAACATTGGTATTGCCGCTCACATCGATGCTGGTAAAACCACCACTACAGAGCGTATTCTTTATTACGCAGGTGTTAATCACAAGATAGGTGAAGTGCATGACGGCGGCGCCACTATGGACTGGATGGAGCAAGAGCAGGAAAGAGGTATTACAATTACTTCTGCAGCTACAACTGTTGGTTGGAAATACAGAGATAATGATTATCATATTAATATCATTGATACTCCAGGACACGTAGATTTTACGGTAGAGGTGAATCGTTCATTAAGAGTTTTAGATGGTTTAGTATTTCTTTTTAGTGCTGTTGATGGTGTTGAGCCACAGTCTGAAACCAACTGGAGACTTGCTAATAATTATAATGTCGCTCGTTTGGGCTTTGTAAATAAAATGGATCGTTCTGGTGCTGACTTCTTAAACGTGTGTAAGCAGGTAAAAGAAATGTTGGGTTCAAATGCGGTTCCTCTACAGTTGCCAATCGGTGATGAAGAAAATTTTAAAGGGGTGGTTGACTTGATCAATAACCGTGGAATGGTTTGGAATGAATCTGATAAAGGCATGACTTATCAAGAAGTGCCAATTCCAGAAGAAATGTTGGAAGAAGTAGCTGAATGGAGAGAGAATCTTTTGGAAGCGGTAGCTGACTATGATGAAACTTTGATGGAGAAATTCTTCGATGATCCAAATTCTATTACCGAAGATGAAATTCTTGCTGCTTTGCGTGCCGCAGTTATAGATATGAAGATAGTGCCGATGTTATGTGGTTCTTCCTTCAAAAACAAGGGTGTTCAAACTATGCTTGACTTGGTAATGGCTCTTTTGCCATCTCCAATGGACAGAGACGGTATTAGAGGAACCCATCCTGATACGGGAGCCGAAATTATTCGTCAACCAAGCGTGAATGAGCCTTTTGCGGGCTTGGCTTTTAAAATCGCTACTGACCCTTTCGTTGGTCGTTTGTGTTTTGTTAGATCATACTCTGGAAGACTTCCCTCAGGATCATACATACTTAATAATCGCTCAGGAAACAAAGAGCGTATTTCTCGTATTTTCCAAATGCACGCTAACAAGCAAAATCAGATAGATGCATTGGAGGCTGGTGATATTGCAGCTGTAGTAGGTTTTAAAGATATTAAGACTGGAGATACTCTTTCTGATGAAAAACATCCAATAGTTTTAGAATCAATGGTATTCCCGGAGCCTGTTATTGGATATGCAATTGAACCTAAGAAAACAGCGGATCAAGATAACTTCTCGAAAGCCATAACCAAACTTATTGAGGAAGATCCAACATTGACTGTTGAAACCAATATAGAAACAGGACAGACAATCATGAGAGGAATGGGTGAGCTTCACCTAGAAATTATTATTGATCGTATGCGTCGTGAATTTAAAGTAGAAATTAATCAAGGTGCACCACAAGTGGCTTACAAAGAAACATTTACAAAAACCATTGAGCACCGCGAAGTATATAAGAAGCAGTCGGGTGGTAGAGGTAAATTTGCTGACATTGTGTTTGAATTTGGGCCAAGAGATGACGACGAGGAAGGAAAAGAAAAGAAAATTGGTTTACAGTTTGTAAATAATATCGTAGGTGGGGTTATTCCTCGTGAATTTATTCCTGCTATTCAAAAAGGGTTTGAAGAAGCTATGAAAACGGGGCCTTTGGCTGGTTTCCCTGTTGATTCATTTAAAGTTAGAGTTTATCATGGTTCTTTCCACGATGTCGATTCAGACTCATTATCTTTCGAATTAGCGGCTCGTATGGGCTTTAGAGAAGCTGGAAGACTTGCAGGTGCTAAATTGTTGGAGCCAATAATGGCCATTGAAGTTCTTACCCCTGATGAATATACTGGACCAATTACGGGTGATTTGAATCGACGCAGAGGAATGATGAAGGGTATGGATACCAAAGCAGGTTCACAGGTTATTAAAGCGGATGTGCCATTGTCAGAAATGTTTGGTTATGTTACTGACCTTCGGACCATGTCTTCAGGTCGGGCAACTGCTAACCTTACCTTTTCTCACTACGATTTTGTGCCTAATAATATTGCTGACGAGGTAATTAAGAAAGAAAAAGGAAGTTAATAAAAAGGTTAATAGTACTTTTCGAGATAAAGCAACTTTTAGTTATGAAGGTTGCTTTTTTTTATTATAAGATTTGAGTAAATTTAACTTTAATCTATAAATCATGGAAAAGGCTTTTCTTTTTTTTATGTTTTCTTTTCTTTATTTCGAAACAATTGCCCAAAAAGAAAATGTTAAACAAATCAGCTCTCTTTTCGAATTTTCTGAAAGAATTGTTGGAAAGTCAGAATACCTAGCAAGTCCTTATGCAACTGCTGGAGATAGACTTTATATGGTTGGACATCAAGATGGGACATTTCCAGATTTGGGTTGGCATGTTCAAGGAGAAATGGGAGGAGTATGGTGTCATCCGATCAAGCTCTTAGATGGTTTTGAGATGGAAATAACTGTTAATAAGAAAAAATATGTTTTAGATAAAGCAGATAGTTTTGAAAATTATTCATTTGGAAACAAGATTATATATAGTACTCTCTCTCAAGATTTTACAATCGAGCGTTTTCAATTTGTCCCAGATGGTAAAAAAGCTGTTTATGTTGAATATTTGATAAAAAATAAAAGTAAAAAAAGTTTAAAATTTTCATGTGAATTAAAAGTAGTTTCAGACCTTTTGCCCGTTTGGCTAGGCGAAAGAACGGGTATGATAAACGGAAAAGACCAGGCCACCTTCAAGCTAAATAACTGGGTCATAAAAGATGAGCTGAACTCTTGGTTTTTAATGTATGGGTCATCCTCCATTGGAAATAAGATTTCTATCGACGAAAATTTAAACTTGAAGGCCTTAGTTTCCATATCTAGAACTCAATATTTTTTAAACATACCTTCAAATTCTAGTTCAAGTTTACCCTTAATTTTTGCAGGTTCTGATAAAACAGAATTAGAAGCAAAGAACACTTTAAAGGAAGTTAAACAAAATGCATTTTTTTTGGCACAAAAAAAGAAAAATAGGCTAGATAGTTTAAACGAAAAATCTAAAGTAACTCTTAGTGATAAAGAATTGGAAAGAGGGTTTAGGTGGATAAAATATAATACAGATTGGCTTATTAGAGACGTTGATGGACAAGGTAGAGGGCTGTGTGCTGGACTACCCGACTATCCTTGGTGGTTTGGAGTAGACAGCGAATATACATTAAAAGCATTAATAGCTACTGGTCGCAAAGACTTAGTTTATAGCACAATAGATCTTATTCATAGTGTTTCACAAAAAACAAATGGTAATGGCAGAATTGTGCATGAAGTTTCTACAAATCGAGCTGTTTTTAATGAAGGAAATGTAAATGAGACTCCGCAATTCGCATCTTTGATTTGGGAAGTTTTTTGTTGGACTGGGGATATGTTTTTTTTAGAAAAGTATTTTCCAGTTATTGAAAAAGGTTTGGAATGGCTACTCAAAGAAAATGATAAAGATCAAAACCTGCTTCCAGATGGATTCGGAATGATGGAAATACACGGCATGAATTCTGAAATGATTGATGTGGCTGCATATACACAAAAAGCATTTTCAGATGCTTCAAAAATGGCTTTGCTTTTAGAAAAAAAGGCTCTCGCAGAGGATTATAGGAATAAAGCATTCTTAATAAAGGAAAAAATTAATACAGACTTTTGGGTGGAGGAGGCAAATTCTTATGCAGATTTTATTGGATCAAATAAACAAGCATTGCATTTGGTAAAAGATGCTATTACTAGGGCTGATACTTTAAATAAACCATGGGCAAAAGCAGAATTGCAGATTTTGAAAAATCAAATTGAAGCTGCACCAAACAATACAAAGAGAGGTTTTGTAATGTACCATAATTGGGTGGTAAACACCCCCATGGAAATGGGTATTGCAGACAAAGAAAAGGCAATAAAAGCATTGGAAACTGCAAAAAAATTCACAAATCCTTTTGGAATGTTTGTGACTGGAATAGATTGTGATGAAACAGCGGGTACTGATGAAGGATCTTTTGTAACGAACCGAAAAATATTTACCTACACTGGGGCAGTTATGACACTTCCAACAGGTGTTCAAGCGGTAGCTGAAAATAATTATTGCAGACCAAATGAAGCATTTTCTTTGCTCAAAAAAATGTTAAAATCTTTCAGTTTTGCTCTTCCAGGTTCTATTTATGAGGTTTCTCCTGATTTTGGAATGTTTTCTCAAGCATGGAATATGTACGCATTTGGTGAACCTATCATTAAGCAGCTTTTTGGAATTAAACCGTTGGCTTATTTAAAAACACTAAATATTTCACCGCTTTTACCAAGACAGTTGAGCGAAGGGAAGATTGAAAATGTTCTCATTGGAAATAATGAAATTACTCTTAGTTTTAACCAGAAATTAGATTCAAATTGTTTCGAGATTAAACAAAAGCTAGCTGACTGGAAAATAGTATTCTCTCAAACTAAAGGAAATTATTCAAAATGGATATTGAATGGGAAGCAAGTTCAGCCCAAAGTTATTTCAGATTTAGAAATAATAGAGTTTTATGGAAAAAATAGTGATTTGGTTTTAATAAAATAAAAAAAGCCCCAAAAATTCAGGGCTTCGAGTTTTAAAGAAAGGTTTATTGTATATCTTAAGAATACGAATTAAGCATAACTGGCATTACCAACATCAATATATCTTCGTTTTGTTCTTTTTCAGATGGAATAATCAAGCCAGCTCTGTTTGGCATTGAAAGTTGTAAAGTTATAGAAGGAGAGCTAATATTTCCTAACATTTCTGCTAAAAACTTTGCATTAAAGCCTATTTCCATTTCTTCGCCGGTGTATTCACATTCAATTTTTTCTACCGCTTCGTTAGAATAATCTAAGTCTTCGGCTGAAATGGTAAGTTCATTGGAAGTTATTTTAAGTCTAATTTGGTGGGTAGTTTTGTTTGAGAAAATAGCAATTCTTTTAAGAGAACTTAAGAATTTTGCTCTTTCAATTACCATAGTATTTGGGTTAACTTTAGGAATTACGTTTTCATAATCAGGATAACGCTCATCTATTAACCTACAAATCAATTTTATATTTTTAAAACTAAAAAAAGCATTTGAATTACTAAATTCAGTGATAACTGGTACAGTTTCCGAAGGCAAAGAAGTTTTAATTAGGTTCAAAGCTTTTCTAGGCAAAATCATGGTGGTTGGCGTAGTTGATTTAATATCTTCTCTGCGATACCTAATTAATCTATGGCCATCAGTTGCTACAAATGTGGTAGATTCTTCATTAATGTCTATAAAAACCCCAGTCATGGCGGGCCTTAAATCATCATTGCTTGTTGCAAATAAGGTGTTATTAATAGCGGCAGCCAAAATATGTGAATCCAACTCGATATTAAAACTGCGATTCACTTGCGGTGCCTTTGGGAAATCCATAGGGTTTTCACCAGCTATTTTGAATCGACCATTTGAAGTAACTATTTCTATTCCAAAGGTTTCATTATTGATATTAACAGAAATAGGCTGTTCAGGCAAACTTCTAACTGTTTCCATTAACAATTTTGCAGGAATTGCAACAGACACACTTTCCTCTGAATCTACAACTAAATCAGCTATCATAATTGTTTGTAAATCAGAAGCAGTAACTGTAAGCAAAGTTTTATCAAGTTCAAACAGAAAGTTTTCTAAAATTGGAACTAAAGGATTGGGTGTTATTACACCACTAATACTTGAAAGGGTTTTTAAGAGTTCTGACGAAGAAACTACAAACTTCATGTTGTTTAGTTTTGTATGATTTATATATATAAGACTATAAGAGTTGGCAAAGTTAGCAAAAGACGGCTATTAATAAGAATTCTTGCCCTCTTTTTTATTTTAATCGTTTTTTAGAACTAAATCCTTTAAAACTTATACTATTAAACGGTTAAATTTTTAATTACAGAAAAATATAGCATATTACTAGACTAGAGAAACTTTTTTGCTATTCATAAAAAAGGGTCTTAATTTAATATTGCCATAAGAGAATTTCGATTGCCGCGTAATACCATTTCAATCAGTGCTAGCTGATATTACAAACCATTTTTATTTACTTTATACGGATGACGGAAAAAGAGCATAAAAAAATATCTTTAAATTAGTTTCCATTAATCTCGTCTCTTCTGTTCGTAATAAAAAGGGAAATATAAATCAGTACTTAAGAAAAAATCTAATAGAAAATTCTCGGTTTGGATTAAATAAATTAGTAATTATAATATAAACAGTATTGTCGTTTTTTTAGGGTACGACAATAAAGATTTATTTATTAAACTCTGAATATTTTATAAGCAAGTCTTCATATATTTTTAAAGATTCCTTGGTTAAGGGTTTATTTTTAATTGATGTACTTATTCTTCTACTTGGAACATTTAAATTTAGAGAGTCAACTTTATAAGGATTGAAAACTAATTCTATCTTGACTACTTTCATTTGTTTGTACTTCTCTAATTTTCTTTCAATAGAAATATCATCAGGGAAAGCAATGTTTTTATAAAAAACTATTGCTGAATCAGGGTAGGTTTCGTTCTTTTTGAATTTAATATAATATTTTTCAAAATTTATATTTGAATTACTATTCTCAATTAAAATATATTTATTTCTATCCATATCAGGAATTCCTAAAGGACCTCTATTTTTAAGTACTGAATCTAAATTAATCCATTTGGGTGGGGATTTTTTGTAATCAAAATAAAGTGCCCTATTACTAGTATCATTTTTGATAAAATACTCTGGCAAAAAATCTTTTGATATCATTTCTTCATTAAAATATGTCTGAGATTCTATTTCATATTTAAATATTCTAAAGCCATTTTTAACAAAAATGTCCATTTTTGTTTCAGATTTATAAACTGAACCATCTTTAAACACAAAAGGTATAACACGCGTAATTTCAAAACATGCAGGTTCAGAACTCTGGTTACAACTTCTTAAAGTTGTAACCAGAGAGATTTGAAATATAATTAAAAAAATAACATTAGTCATTAACATACAAAGGTTTACGGGAAGACACAGCTTTACCTTGAGTTATTGCTAAATCACCAATTCCAACTTTAAATGTAAGACCTATAGTATGTTCAATAATAGCATAATATATTCCAACTTCTTTTTGAGTTTGAATCTTATTATATTCCATTGAACCTCCAGCTACATAGCCTTCAAAACCTAAACTGTTGTGATCCAGAGATGACCATTGCCATTCATTTCCAACTTTAGTATGTGTTCCTGTTTCATAACTATTTATGTCCCATGTTAGGCCGTCAATAGCTCTCCATACATATGATTTTTTCCTAGTAGTTTCAGTTTCCTCTAATAAATTTGAAGATAATAAATCTGAAGATGAATTGGATGAATTAATTAAATCATTTAAAGTTTGATAAGGATCTGTGGCTCCGCCTCCGTTATTATTTCCACCTCCACCATCTCCACCTCCCTGGCCACTACCTGGCTCAGGTGTACTATCTTGATCAGAATAATATAAACAAAATGTATCTGAAAAGTTGTATTCACAATTTTCAGGACCGTCTCCTACTGAAAAGCAAGAAAAATAATCTACTGTATAACACCATTCTCCATTTATTTTTGCATTTTTAGAATTGTTAAAATTCTTAGATTTTATATTTTTTACATATTTAAATCCATACTCAATTTTACCATTTTCATCTTTTACAATCTTTAAACCATCAAATTCAACATTTTTAAGCTTCATATTTTTAGATCTAATTAAATAATCTTGATCAGGAATTATTGAAACTAATTTCTTAATAACACGCCGTTTTTCATCTAATCTAATGAACATATAATCTAAATCACTATTTGAAAGTGTGGAAATCAATTTTTTGTTTTTCCCTTTATTCTTTACATCATCAATATGGGTGCATCCCAAAATGTCGCTATTAACCAGTTTTTTTTAGACATGGTTTTCTAAAATCCTTTTTTACTAGATTTATTACATTTTCCCATTTTTTATTCATATCTGTTACTCTAATATTGAGCATATTTTTTGCCCCTT